>CACYHN010000004.1 GCA_902774275.1 uncultured Bacteroidales bacterium | reverse complement strand
TCGGTTGCCAATGGCCACCCCATTGGCTCCAAGTTCAATAAGTTCCTTTGCAAGAATCTCTTCCAGCCCCTGGAAGGTCTTGGCTATCATTTCAAATTCTGTCATCAGAAACGGGATGATTTCAGACTGCAAAGGTAATCATTTTAAATTGAAAACAGGGGCACAAAGGGGACGGTTCTTTTTGTGCTCCTGTTTCAGTTAAAGCTTGACTGTGACTTTCTTTCCGGAATAACTGACTGTTTTGGGCTCGCTTTGCTTGCCGTCCTTGATTAGGATTACGCGGAACTTGCGGTTCTTTATCATACCATCGTATGTTCCTTTGCGTGCACCTATCGTCAGGCTGCGGCTCTTGTCGTTCCAGCTGAAATCTATCGTTGAAAAGGCGCCTTTCTCATAGTTGTAGTTGTCAAACTCATCCTCGTAGAGGCAGAATATGCCGTTGGCTCCGGCATATACGCGTATCTCAAGGTCATCCCAGGGTTTCTCAGTCGAGTATTGCACATCCGGGCCTATGGGCAGGATGCTTCCGGCCTTTACGTAGAGAGGTATGCTCTTGATGTTTACGGTGCGTTCTATCTCTTGTCCACCGTCATATTTCTGCATGGTCTCAAAGTCATACCAGCTTGTACCTGCGGGTAGATAAAGCTTGGTGCTCTTTGCCTCCATGAAATCTACATCACCTATGCCGGCACGGCTCTTGCTCTGGGCTCTTTCGGGAGTGTACTTGGCTTCCAGGACAGGGGCTACAAGCAGGGAGCGGCCGAACATGAACTCATTGCCTATGTTCCATACGTTACGGTCATTTTTGAAATCCATCATCAGGGCACGCTGGTAGGTGCCGTTGTTGGCGTTTACATCGTGTGCCAGAGAGTAGATGTAGGGGAGCAGGCTGTAGCGCATCTTGATTGCGCCAAGCAGGGCGTCATAGACGGGTTCGCCGGCCTGGCCGTAGTAGTAGAGTTCACGCGGCACCTCGGTACCGTGGCTGCGCATCATGGGGCAGAACACACCATACTGCATCCAGCGTACGTAGAGTTCCTGATAGAGAGGATTCTTGGTGGCGCTGCCGTCCTGTGAGCGCTCGTTATAGCTGTTGGCAAAGAATCCGCCCAGGTCACTGTTAAAGTTGGGGTTACCGGTAAGGGCAAAGTTAAGACCTGCGGGAACCTGATTTCTGAGGCTGTTCCAGTTGGACTGCACGTCACCGGACCATGTGTTGGAGCCGTAACGCTGCTGGCCTGCAAACACGGAACGGGTAAGGATAAGCACACGTTTGTCATTGCCGTTTGGCATAGCACGCTGGTTGTCATATACACCGCCCACTGCCATCAGGGGGAATGCGTTACGTACCCTGCGCCAGGGACCCATTGCGGTGGGCAGGTCCAGGTCTGTCTCCTTAAAGTCCATGTGGTCGGGCTCGGTTGAGTCCATCCACCAGCCGTCAATATTGAGGTTATACAGGCGTGTCAGGTGGTTCCAATAGATGTCACGCGCCTCTTTGCTGTAAGGGTCATACGGACGTACTCCCGACGGATAGTCCATGCGTGGAGGCCAGTCGGTGAGTCCGCTCTGCGGCCATGTCTGTACGTCTATGAGCAGGTTCTTGGGCTCCAGCTCACGGAAGGGTTTTGTCATGGGACCGAATGATGACCATATTGAAATCATCAGTTTGGCATTCTGGTCATGGATATGCTTTATCCAGCGCTCGGGATTGCTGAACTCGGGAGCGTTGAACTCCATGGCGTTCCACAGGTAGTTGCTGCCCCAATACTGCCAGTCCTGTATCATCACGTCGATAGGCACTCCTATTGAGCGGTAGCGGTCCAGCACCTCGGTCAGTTCGGCCGATGACTTGTAACGCTCGCGGCTCTGCATGAATCCGTAGCTCCATAACGGTAGCATGGGAACGGTTCCGGTAAGCTGGCGTATGCCTGCTATGACACCGTCAGCATCACCGCCCCAGATGAAATAGTAATCTATGCAGCCGGCGTTTTCAGAAGTAAAGTAGAACTTTTCCTCCTCAATGCCCAGTGTGGTGGGAGAATAGTTGTCCCAAAACAGACCGTATCCCTTGATGGATTGGATGATATTGCAGTAATCATCGGTGTTGCCCTGTATCATGCGTTGATAGGTTCCGGTCTTGGGCATCTTACCGTCCTGCTGTATCCCGATTCCATAAAGAGGTTCATCGGCATCAAGTTTGAATCCCTGGTCAACGGGTATGTCTGCATAATCCGGGCGGGTCATGGCCACATTGCCGTGACCATAACCGTTCTCGGCAAGCAAAACATTGCCTTTCTTGTCCATAAAGGTCACGTCATTACCTGATACCTTTACCGTCAGTACAGAGCTCTTGTAGAGAAGGTCTCCGTTCTGGACAGTGACGGTACTCTTTACCTGCTCAGGCTGCATGGTAACTGAGAGGCTCTGCTTTTTATCGGGGTTGTCAGGGCCTGTCTTGTATATATGTACTATTGAAGGAGTAAAGAACGTGACCTGGGTGGTCCAGTCGTCAGGTTCCTGTGCGCCGCAAACGGTGGACAGACCGATAAGCGCAAGGCAAAGGGTCAGTAATTTTTTCATTATTTCAATTCTATTAGGTGATCAGCTTTTTCAAATACCGGAATGCAGTCCCTTGATACTTCAACGTCAACGTAAGTACCTCCTTTATAGACATAAGGTTTGACCATGATGCCCTTCTCTGATGCATTGACCAAGGCATTGAATGAAACCCATTCCTGCCCGTTACCAGGCAGATATACGCGCATTGTCTTTATGCCGGGCTCAGTTACAGGGCATACCAGCAGTGACGGGCCGAACATGAATTCTGTCTGCTGCTTGAGAGCCTCTGTATCATCAGGATAGTCAAATACCAGCGGACGCATCATGGTGTAGTTCTCCTCAGTTACCTTTTTAGCGCATTCAAGAATGTAAGGCTGGAGTTTGTAGCGCAGGTCTATCTGCTTGCGGAATATCTGCTGTGTCTCCTCTGAATAGTTCCAGGGCTCGGTGCGGCTCATATAACCGTGTACACGCATGAACGGCAGATATACGGCAATCTGTATCCATCGCAGCATACGCTCCTGATAATCGGGATCGGTATATTGGTTGTTTGGACGGAAGAATCCGCCTGCATCGTATGTCCACCAGGGCTGGCCGGTTGCCATCAGGTTAAGGCCTCCTGCTATCTGGCGGCGCAGGGTCTCCCAGTCATTGCCTACATCACCCGACCAGTTGATGGCACCGTAACGCTGTATCCCGGTGAATCCGCTGCGGGTAAGTATCATGGGGTCACGGTCGGGTTGGTCCTTCTTAAGGCCGTTATAGACGGTATGGTTAACCATGTTGGGGTATGCGTTGCGGTAGAACTCTCCAGGAATCTTACCTCCTGCCACCATACGTCCCTTCAGGTCATCGTTCTCAGGCTCGGTAGCGTCCTGCCACCATGCATCTATTCCTGTGGGGAGCAGGCGTTCACTGAAATTCTTCCAATAGGCATCGGCTGCTTTGGGGTTGAAGAAATCTATCCAGTCTGTGCCGTCTATATAATATCCTGCGTTCTTGTCAATCTTGGACCATACGGAGAGCATGAGTTTCATGTCCATGCTGTGAAGCTCGTCGGTCATGGCCTTGGGGTTGGGGTACTTGCCCTCGTCAAACTGCATGGCGTTCCAGCCGTACTTACCCCACCACTGCCAGTCTTGCACTATCACGCTGGTCTTGTAGCCCTCATCATTAAGACGATGGGCGTTCTCCAGGAGTTCCTTCTGGCTGTCATAACGCTCGCGGCAGTGTATGTAACCGAAAGCCCAGTCTGGCATTTGCGGAACCTTACCGGTCAGGTTGCGGTAGGAACTGATTATCTCATCTGCGCTGCCGGCAAATACGGTGTAGTCAAGTGCCACGGCCACCGGCGACAGAAATGTGGTGACATCAGTAACCTTGCGTACGCCTACCGACGGTTTGTCTCCGCGTGATCCGCTTACAAAGATCTTGTGTGTACCCTTGTCAAGATGTGTTATAGCCGATGATGTGGGCGGCAGCCATGTGTTGTTGGCATTGATTACTGTATCGCCGTCAATGGTGAGCAGATGCTTGCGTGCCATTGACTGGCCTACATCAAGCAGTATGGAGTAATCACCGCTCTCCTTAACCTCGATTTCACCGCTGAAATCGTTGAAGAAACGGCGCTCGCGAACATTACCTGCGGTACCGGTGGCATTGACCGTTACCGATGTCCCGTCCGATCCTCCCTGCTGGAGTTCGATGAAAAAGTCAGACGGGTTATATTCTGTAAGTCCATAGTTGTTCCAGAGTATTCCGTATCCCTTGTTGGATATTATCATGGGGATTGAAATCTGTGTATTTACCTGGGTCAGACGCCGTGACAGGCCGCGTATGTTCAGGTATCCGTCCTGGAACTGGCCTGTTCCGAATATGAACTCATCGGGCGCGGTCCTGAAAGACTGGGATACCGAGAGATAATTCAAAGGCTCAGCCTCAGTCCTGAGTATGGCCGATATGGGGAGCGCATCAAGTATTACGTTATTATCGGCGTCAATGAAGGTGAGTTTCCCGTTGCGCGGGTTGATGCGTACTCCAAGGTTCCCTTTATCGGGCATGAGAATAATATTATTGCCCTTTGTGGTGATATTCACCTTGATGTCGTTCTTAGGGTTCTCCGTATAGACCAGCTCTTCCAGTTGGGGTAGCTTTATGTCCTGGGGAACACACTGGACGCGTATGGAACCGGGAGAGGGAACGGTGACTGTAAGCTTTCCATGAGCGGAGTTGAGAGCTACTCCGTTGTCCAGTTCCTGATAAGTAGAACTACAACTGCAAACGCCTATAGCCAGAAAAGGAAAGGCTATTGCATACAAAAATGCGAATCTTAATTTCATATTATTTAGGGTTAGTTATTGATTTGCAGCAAATTTAATGAAACATATCGTAATATGCCCCATAATTCCGGAAAAGAGTCTAATTTTACTGCCACTTAGCATACTTATTATGAGAAAGCAATTACTACTGTTCCTTACATTGGTCTTATCATTTTTATCTATCCATGCCCAGTCAGTGCAACAACTGCCTCCTTCCGTTCCGGATTATGTGGTTTTTGCCGGTCAAACCATACGTTTTGACCGGGCCGACCTTAGGGAGCGCATGGACCGTGAACTTATCGCGTTCACCTATTCCCATAACATGTCAACCCTGATGATCAAAAGGGCCAACAGATACTTTCCGCAGGTAGAGCCCATACTCAAGCGCATGGGTGTGCCCGATGACCTTAAATACCTGATGGTTATAGAGAGTAACCTGGATCCCCAGGCCGCATCAAGTGCTGGTGCTGCAGGACTGTGGCAGTTTATACAGAGTACCGGCAGGGCATACGGGCTTGAGGTAAATGCCAATATTGATGAGCGCTTCCATACCGTCAAGGCTACTGAGGCGGCTTGCAGTTTTCTTTTGGAGGCGTATGAAAAATATGGAAACTGGATGACTGTTGCAGCCAGCTATAACGGAGGGCAGCAGGGTATGGACCGCCGCATTGAGGCGCAGCATCAGACTAATGCTATGGATATGTGGCTTGTTGAAGAGACATCGCGATATATGTTCCGTCTGTTGGCGGTCAAGATGATGTTTGAGAATCCATTCCTGTTTGGGTTCAGCTTCCAGCGT
Organism: uncultured Bacteroidales bacterium; assembly: GCA_902774275.1. Taxonomy (GTDB): domain Bacteria; phylum Bacteroidota; class Bacteroidia; order Bacteroidales; family Bacteroidaceae; genus Colenecus. The sequence goes on along the minus strand of CACYHN010000004.1, from coordinate 57,691 downwards.
GAAGACCTTTACCCTTACATACCCATAAAGGAACAGATAAAGATAACGGATCCAGTTGATGATCTTGTGGCCTTTGCAGAGGAACACGGTATATCGTATGCAGATCTCAAGCGTGCCAATCTTTGGCTTAGGGAAACCAAACTCAACAACAAGTCACATCGTACTTATTACATCGACATTCCTGATGTAAAGGCCCAGTACTATGACCCCTCAAAAACAAAGGTTCACAGCTCCGCCTGGGTGAAATAGTGAGAAAACGTGAAAAAGGGGACTGTCCCTAATTTCACGTTTTCACTTAAAGCAGTAACCGCCGTTGACTTCAATCAGGCTTCCGTTGACAAAAGGATTGTCAATACAGAAGTTGAAGGCATCAACAATTTCATCAATACCGGCAAAACGGTGGATAGCTGTCTTGTTATAGATGTTTTGCTTTATCTCTTCAGGTTTGGATTTCTGCCAGGGTGTATCTACAAAACCTGGGACAACAGCATTTACAGTGGTACCGGTGCCCTCAAATTCTTTTACAAGGTTTTTGACCAATGCATGTACGGCAGACTTCGTAACACCATAGGCCAATACTGTAGCGTGTGGGTGTAAGCCCATCTGAGAACCTGTAAATATTATCCTGGAACCGGCAGGAAATAATTTAAAGAACTCGCGGACCATGATGTAATGTGAGTTGACAGCCACCTCCATCATGGCATCCCACTCGCTGTCTTTCATCTCTGTAAAGCTTTTGCGTATGTTTACACCAGCGTTGCATATCAGGCAGTCTATGTGATTAGTCTTGGATTTTACATAGTTTATGAAAGAATAGACTTCATCACGTTTGGTTTGGTCAACGATGTGGGGTTCAAAGTTTTCAATATTCTCAGTAAAAAGAGGCCCCACATATGTTGCAAATACATAATAGCCTTTTTCTATCAGTTTTTTTGCCACTCCAAGCCCTATGCCGGATGTTCCGCCGGTTACAACTGCATATTTCATATTACTGTCACATTTTCTTTGTTACGGTATTTTTCAATAATCTCAGCAATGGCTACACTTTCGTGATGGCGGAGTTTATAACAGTAACGCCGGTTGTTCACTATCATGGAAAGAAATTCCTGAATTTCATACCTTAAGCCTTCACCGTCATAGCTATAGAAGTATTTCCTGTTCTTGGTCTGGTCTTCATAACGAACCTCAAAGAAGTCGGTGAGCCACCATGGAGCAGGTACATAAATATAACCTTTGGTGCCGCTTATTACCAGGTTTCCTTCAGTCTTGACACCAATTCCCAATGTAAAACTTGATGTGGCATGAGGGTAATTGATTACGCCTTGAGTGTAAACATCCACTCCGTTCTCCATGCGACTATGGAAATTCATATCATGCCAATTGGTGCCAAGAAGTTTAACAATAGCCATCACTGTAAGTGGAGCGTGTTCTGTCATAGCTCCTCCAGCTTGTGATGCATCCAACTCGCGTATCGGTGGCGCAACCATTTTACTGAGGGAAGCCTTTACATCAACTACATCTCCTATAATGCCGCTTTTTACTAATGTGATAATATGGCCAAAAGCCGGACAATATGCAGTTTTACTGGCTTCCAGCAGAACGAGATTCTGTTTTTCAGCCAGACTGTATAATTCCAGAGCCTCATTTTTTTTAAGAGTGAAAGGTATCTCACAAAGCACATGTTTGCCTGCCAATAAGCTACGCTTGGCATAATCATAGTGAGTGAGGTGGGGTGTTGCAATATAAACGGTATCTACCGTTTTAATGAAATCGTCAAAATCTGTGTAATATTCAATGTCATGTGCTTTAGCAAATGATTCTGCTTGTAGCGGGTCTGGATTCAGAACAGACGTAATTTGTGTTCCGTTCACCATTTTTGCTTCAGGTACAAAACGATTTGCTATACGTCCGCTACCTATTATTCCTATCCGATAGTTATTCTGGCTCTCTTCTCTAAGCATAGTTGAAGAGATTCCTTCAGTGCGAGGCAGATATACCACCTGGCAATACTCTTTCAGATAGTCAAATTTTCCTTCCCAGTCGCTGCCTATGGCAAAGATATCCACATCATATTTCTGAATGTCATCTATTTTCTGCCCAAGATAATCCTCTATGATTACTTCATCTGCATAGCCTGTAGCCTTGACCGCTTCAATACGCTCCAGGACGTTGTTCCTGACATTCATTTTTCCTCGCCCCACATCGAAGCTGTCACTGGTTACTCCTACTATAAGATAGTCGCCAAGTTCCTTAGCACGCCTTAGTAAGTTAATGTGACCCTGATGCAAAAGGTCAAATGTTCCGTATGTTATTACACGTTTCATTAGAGATCAAATGCCTTCTTGATCTTGTCCACGTAATCCAGCTTCTCCCAAGTGAAAAGTTCCACCTCTACTGTTTTGGCGGGAAGATAATGTGACTTGAAGACCTTGGTAACGGTTTGCGGCTCGCGGCCCATGTGACCGTAGGCTGCGGTCTCGCTGTAGATGGGGTTACGCAGTTTCAGGCGGTTCTCAATGGCCTTGGGGCGCATATCAAACAGGCTGCCTACTATGTTGGCAATCTTATCGTCCGACTGCTTAACGTGACTTGTGCCGTAGGTGTTTACAAATATATTGATGGGCTTAGCCACACCTATGGCGTATGAAACCTGAACTAGAACCTCATCAGCTACACCTGCTGCAACCAGGTTCTTGGCAATATGACGTGTTGCGTAGGCTGCTGAGCGGTCCACCTTGCTGGGATCCTTGCCGCTGAAAGCACCGCCGCCGTGAGCTCCCTTGCCTCCGTAGGTATCAACAATAATCTTGCGTCCGGTAAGACCTGTGTCTCCGTGCGGTCCTCCAATCACGAACTTGCCGGTAGGATTCACAAAAAACTTGATTCCATCGTTGAAAAGGGCTTTTACCTTATCCGATGTGATTGTGCTGATAACGCGGGGTATAAGTATGTTCTTAACGTCTGATTCAATCTGAGCGAGCATCTTGCGGTCAGCCTCAAGCTGGGCCTCAACGGTCGAGTTCTCAGGTGCGATGAATTCGTCATGCTGAGTAGATACAACAATTGTGTCTATGCGCACCGGTTTGCCGTTGTCATTGTACTCAACTGTCACCTGGCTTTTGGAGTCGGGACGCAGGTAGGTCATTACCTTGCCTTCACGGCGTATGTCGGCCAGAACGCGCAGAATGCGGTGTGAAAGGGCCAGGGATACAGGCATGTATTCATCGGTCTCATTTGTGGCGTAGCCGAACATCATGCCTTGGTCGCCGGCACCCTGATTTTCGGGGTCCTCGCGCTCTACGCCGCGGTTAATGTCGGCGCTCTGCTCATGAATTGCACTGAACAGACCGCAGGAGTCACCGTCAAACTTGTACTCGGCGCGGGTGTAGCCTATACGGTTGATTACTCGGCGGGCAATATCCTGCAGATCTACGTATGCCTTGGATTTTACCTCACCTGCAAGCACCACCTGTCCGGTGGTTACAAGGGTTTCACATGCAACCTTTGAATCAGGATCAAAGGCCAGAAGTTCGTCAACGACGGCATCGGATATCTGGTCCGCTACCTTGTCAGGGTGTCCCTCAGACACCGATTCGGATGTGAATAAGTATGACATATATAAAAATAAAAAATCCCAATGTCTTAAGCGGACAAAGGGGCTGCAACGTCTATGCAAAGTATCTTAAAAAAGAGTGACTTTTAGCATTTTTTTGTGTGGTTGCAAGCTGTCTGGAACCATAAGGTCCGCAAATCTTTCCACATTGTCCGCTGCAAAGATACGAATAAATTGAAAACAGTGCCAAAGAGAACGTTTCTTTTTGGCACTGTCTTGTGATTCAATCATCAAATTCCCCAACCTCAAAAAGGCCATCCTCAACTATCCAACCGTCAAAGAATACGGAACCCACATCGAGATAATCCCTTTCACGGAATTCTTTTGTTGTCCCGTAAGCTGAATAGTATCTGTCTTTAACAATTTCAGGTACAACAGTCTCTGAGCAGGCAACTGCCAGTTTACGGGCCGATGTCTCTATTATGCCATTGCAGTTATTGCGGCTGTCCCAATACAGATTGCCGCTGTCAACTGTAATGCTCTTAAGTTTTGGACAGTTCTCAAAGGGATTCTTTGAGGATTCATAGCCAGGAGAATCAAAATGCTGTCCTGCCAGATAGATGACAGAAGCCGGGATGTTTATTGCCTCCAGGTCTCTGCAATCCTGGAATGCGGCAGCTTCAATATAAGTGACAGACTCCGGAATGACGATTGTCTTCAGCCCAGGAACATGACTGAAAGCACCATTGCCTATACCCTTTACAGTTTCAGGAATAACGGTGTTTCTGCATCCCCATATAAGTTCATCATTGCCTATACTGATAATGGCATTGCAGTTACCACGGCTGTCATAAGCCTCATTTCCTTCTTCTATAACAATCCTTTCCAGGTTAGGACAGTAATTGGATTTTTCCAATAATCTTACTGATGCAGGAATGACAATTTCCTTCAAATCAGCGCAATAAATGAAGGCGTTCCCTTCAATTTCGAAAACTCTTTCAGGAATGCTTATCTTTTCCAATCCCTTGCAGTAAGCAAACGCATCAGCGCCTATGGATGTAGCAGCCTCCGGTATTTCAGTGTTGCGGCAACCCAGAACCAGTCTTCCCGTTCTGACATTAAATCTCCAATAAGTTTCAAAGAAGTCAAAGTCATAGCCTTCACGCAGACTGAATACAGTCTCATCCATACTTTCCTTGACGCTGTTGCCATTTGAGATTACGGCATTGCTTCCTGCCGGGCTGAAATAGGTGGGATTGCCATCCTGAACCGTTATGCTCTTGACGGAACTGCACCCAAAGAATGGATTACCGTCCAGATAGACAACTGATGCCGGAATGTTTATTTTCTCAATGGATGTGCAGAAAGAGAATGCCATCTTAAGGATCAGCCGCACAGATGACGGTATGTCCGATGCCTTGAAATCGGGCATTCCCGCCAACGCGTATGGTGCTATGATTTCTATCCCATCTGGAATCCTGGTGCTGTTGCATCCCTGCAGAAGGATATTGCCATCGGTCCGGATTATGGCATTGCATTTCCTGCGGCTGTCATAAACACTGTTTCTGGAATCTACTGAGATGGATTTCAGGTTCTTGCAGTCCAATGCAATATTATTACCTATTTCATTGACTGATGCGGGAATAGCCAGAGTCTTGATGGCTGTCCTGGTAAAGGCAAACCGTCCAATTGACTCCAGGGTTGAAGGCAGTTTGATCTTTTCAAGCTTGCGGCAATTGGCAAAGGCTTTGTCTCCAATACTGGTAAGTCCGTTTTTGAGGCTTACCTCTTTCAGGTTTGAACAATCCATGAAGGAACGTGAACCTATTCTTCTCACAGATCCCGGAACGGATAAGGATTCTATTCCTGTAATGCCGTTGAAAGCCTCCTCATCAATCTCTACAACACTGTATTCTTTCCCTTCATTCATGATGGTTTCAGGTATAACCACTTTTGAGGGAGCATTTTGGGATGCACTTGTGATTACTGCTTCACTTCCGCTCAGATTGAATGACAGGTATCCGTCATAATCATCAATCTTCTGTCCGGATTCATAGGGCGTGGCGTTGAAGGCTGATCTGCCTTTCTGGGTCACATATTCAAGATTGATGCTTTCAAATTTCTTACAACTTTCAAAAGCCATATCCTCAATAGTCTTGACTGACGGCGGTAGAGTAAGGGATTTCAGTTCATCGCGGAAACGGAAGGCTTCACGTCCTATGGTTGTCACCCCATCAGGTACAGTTGACTTGTTGCCGCCTATAACCAGAATACCGGTAGCTGTTTCTATTACGGCATTGCAGTTGTTCCTGCTGTCATATTTCCTGTTGGCAGGGCTCACTGTAATTTCAGAGAGTTTATGGCTGTCAAGGAACTGGGATGGCTGAATTTCTGTTATTCCGGCTCCGAAATGGACCTTTTCCAGATTCTTGCAGTCGCGGAAAGCAGAGTGTCCCATCTTTACCACACCATCCGGAATTGATATCTCCTTAAGGTTCCGGATTCCCTCGAATGCATAAGTGTCAATGGCTGTCACTGACTTAGGAATGAAAGCATTGCTGCAACCGTAAAGCAAAGTGTTAGTTGCAGTCTTTATTATTGCATTGCAACCCTCACGGCTGTCATAAACCGGATTTGCAGGGTCAACAACTATTGAACCGGTTGTGTTCTTATCGGGAAGAGCGTATTCAACGGGATATATATCAACTACAGATGCAGGAATATAGAATTCAGAAAAACTACAACTAAGGAATGCATTATTTGAAATCTTCTTTACCGTTCCGGGAATGACCGTGTTTTTGCATCCGAACACAAGGTCATCGGTTTCTGACAGGATTATTGCATTACAGTTATCCCTACTGTCATAAACAGGATTTCCCTCTTCTACAATAATGGTTTCAATATTAGGGTGCCTGTTCAGGGCTCCGAAATCTATTTTGGTTACTGTTGCCGGAATGAAAAGCCTCTTCAGATTGGGACAATCCTGAGGAATCTTTATCTCTGTAGCATCAGGGCCATATTCAACTTCCTCCAATGAAGTACTGTTGTTAAATGTTTCCATTGAATATACCAGATTACTGTTTATCCTGATGCTTTTAATTCCAGATTCACTGAAGCAATGCCAACCTATTTTCCTGACGTTCCCAGGAATTTCAAGATGTTCCAATCCCTTTACTCCGCTGAAAACATAGTCATCCAATTCTGTGACTGAGGCAGGAATCACAGTTGAACTGCTGGCAACCAGCATGGTGTTTGTTTCAGTCTCTATAATGGCGTTGCTGTTTTCGCGGCTGTCATAAACAGGGTTGGCAGGGTCAACGGTAATATTGGTAAAGCCGCATCCGTTAAATGCAGTTTGTCCTATTTTTCTGACAGATTCAGGTATGTAAAGTGATTTTAAGCCGGAGCAATTTGAAAAGGCAGAGACGCCTATAGTTGTTACAGTCTTAGGAATTATCACCTCCTCAAGGCCTGTGCATTCAGAGAATGCATCATTCTGAATTGTTGTTACCGATGTGGGAATCACAACCTTTTTAAGACCGGTACATCTCCAGAAAGCACTTCTTTCTATTTCCTTGATGGTTAAAGGTATTGTCACGGATTCAATCTCGGCAGCATCCTGGAAAGCCGGTCCACTGAATGATGTGACCGGATACTTTACATCCTTATATATAACGGTATCCGGAATGACAATATCGGCAGGATAGACATGATCTGTCTTGCGGCTTACCACACGGGCCTCATCACCCTTAAACTTATACCAGAGCCCGTCAATACGGACATAGTTGCCAACTTCAATGGTCTCATCAAGACCTTTGTCATAAACAGTCTCTGCAAACGCACCTAAGGAGAGTAGTAATAAAACTGGAATGTAGGCAAACTTCAGGATGCTCTTTCCTGTTGATCTTTTACGGTTAATCATATCAATTCTTCCTTCTAAAGTACTTTTTCTGAATGTATTGGCAGCTCTCAGTTCCGTCTTTTCAGTGGCGCAGTCCAGCATCAGGTACTGGTATTGCCTGCGGTCATATCCCTTATTGAGAACGTCGGCATCGGCTTGGAATTCATGAATTGAATAAAGGTCGCGGCGGAACAGCAGCAGAGCCGGATTGAACCACTGGAGAGTGGACAGTATATCGGTCCAGAGTAGTTCCTGTGAGTGATGATGTGCCAGATGCGCCTTCTCGTGGTCAAGAATAGGAGTCTGCCCGGCAGCTTTACCCTCCCATGGCATCACAATATATTTCATCCAACTGAAAGGATGCACAGACTGTCGTGTCCGTACGAGCGTGAAGTCATTGTTCTTTTCAACCACATCCGCTTTTCGGATAATCCTTACTACCTTGGTGGTGCATAGAACCCGATATGCCAGAACTGCCAGGAATCCAAGCATATATATTCCCGCCAGCACCTTCCACCAGTCAATCTGAATGGGCAGGCGTGATGTAACCGCAGGCTTTGGCGTATCTTGTTTTGCGCTAACCTCTATTACCTGAGTCAGGTTTTGAGTTTGAACAGATTGCCCCGCCTCCTCTCCTGAAACTGATGAATAGACGCTCCCGCTGGTTATGACCGGCTGATAGGGTTGGGCAACGGGGTCTTTACCTCTGTTTGCTGTTGTGATTTCAGTCCTTTCTGAGGGAGTGCCCTCTCTATGCACGGTTATGACCACAAATGGCAGAATATAGGATAATACCAGTGATGAAACCAGTACGATCCTGTTTGTCTTGTGGAAAGTTTCCCGACTGAGCAACAAGTGGTAAAGGGCAATGAAAACAGCCGATAGAATGGCCACTTTCAGCATATATATAAGGAATGCGTTCATTGTCCTTTCTCTATCTTGTCAATAATACGTCTCAGGTCATCAACAGAGAGTTTCTCGTTCTTGACGAATCCCATTACAGCATTTGAGTAGGAACTGCCCAGATACTCGTCTATGAGGCCGTGTATGCTGCTGTTGCAGTATTCATCGGCACTAACGACAGGAAAATAACGATAGTTGCTGCCAAATGCCTCGCGGTCCAGGAAACCGTCAACCTGAAGCGTATGGACCTGAGTGGAGAGCGTACTGAAATTAGGCTCTTTTCCGTAACATCCCTGAAGTTCCCTTATGAACATGGGACCTCTGTCCCAGAAGAACTCCATTATCTCTTTTTCTTTCTTGGTCAACTGTCTCATTACGATATGTTTTGAACTGTTTTCGAGGCAAATATAAAAAATTTAAATATAACCGCAAAACTTTTAGATCATTTTTTATTCTACCATAGTGCACAGAACTTTTAGGGAGATTGGTTTACGAAGTCTGCGCTGTTTCAGAAACCAATCCCCCTAAAAGTTCTCTTGGAAAATGATTACAGAGTACTGTATTTGCGGCCGTAGTCAAGCTGCTGCTTCAGGTAGTCATCATTGTAGATTACCTCATAGTCAACAATCTTGCCGTCCTTCTCAACCGGAACTATGTCAGGGTTGATGAAACCGCCGTAAGGTTTCAGGTTCAGAGCCTCATAACGCTGCTTGATCTCTTTGTGTAAAACGGGATCAATATGTACAGCATAGGTTTCTATAAGGTTCTTGCCCGCCTCATAGTCTCCCTCTGATTTGATTCGCTGTATCTCGGCCAGCAGTTCTGCAAACAGAGAACGCAGTTTCACAAAGTCATTTACCACAAAGTAGGTCTTGCCGTCACGTACCTTCTTTTCAATGACATTGTCCTTGAGTCCCTTTTGATAGCACCATTCGGCTATGAGCTTGCGGTTCTGCATGTGGGCCTCTGTATTGGGCCTGCCCAGTTCCACACGTGTGAACTGTACCATGATACCGTTGCGGATATAGTTTGAGTATTCAGCCTTGTAGGCATCCTTGTCGGGCATGATTCCCAGTTCCACCATCTTGGGATCGGCCGTGTAGTAGAGTCCGAACAGATCGGCACGTGCCTCCTCCAGGGCTGATGCATACTCACCCATGGCAGTGCTTGATACTCCCGGCAGCAGCTGGCCGGAACCATGACCTAGGCATTCGTGAAGGTCAGTGTGGATTTCATCGGCATAAGTACCCCATTTGCGGTAGAGAGCTTTTTCTTCATCATCCCAGGCAAACTCATCCAGAGTGCTGGTCGGTGATTCCTGAGCAGCGTAGTCATACGCGTGGGTTATGTTTGCAATGGTTACAGACTTGCTGCCGTACATCTTGCGTATCCAATCAGCGTTGGGCAGGTTGATGCCTATGGGTGTTGAAGGGTAGCAGTCACCCGCCAGGCATACTGCGTTGATAACCTTGGCAGAAATGCCCTTGCACTTGTCTTTCTTGAAACGCGGGTCAACAGGTGAGTTGTCTTCAAACCACTGGGCATTGGCGCTCAGAATATCGGAGCGCTCAGAAGCCTTGTGATCCTTGATGTTCACATGACCTTCCCACGCACCTTTGCGTCCCAGCGGGTCATTGTAATCCTCAATGAATCCGTTGATGAAATCGACTGTTCCGAGTGTATCCTTTACCCACTCTATGTTGTATTCATCCCAAATCTTGAGATCTCCTGTCTCATAGTATTTAATAAGCAGAGCAATAGCACGTTTCTGGACGTCATTCTCGGCACATGCGGCAGCCAGTTTCAACTCCTCACAAATCTTTCTGATGGCCGGACCGTACATGCCGTCAATCTTCCATGGAATCTCCACGATATTGCCGTTTGCATCCTTGGTCACCTTGGTGTTAAGGCCATAGGCAATGGGAGTCTCATCGGTCTTATCCTCGATGGAATCATAGTATTTCTCAACCTCGGCACGGGTTACACCCTCATAGAAGTTGCCGGCTGAGAGCACTACTATATCACCGTCAGTAGATGTGGAGCGGCGTTGCAGAAGAGAGTTCGGATCATAGATTATGGGTAGTAGCTGCGAGCATTTTGAACCGTCACCTACAGCCTCCATAAGAGACTTGAAATAGTCCTGTGAGCACTCCGGGAAGAATTTGTCCTCAGCATAGTGATGGTGTATGCCGTTGGCAAAGAAAAGACGCTTGGCATAGACGGTAAACTGCTCAAACTCCTTGCAATTACGCTCACCCTTATAGTTCTCAAGTATGTTCTCCACCACGTGACGTATAGGCAGATTCCATTTGCAGTTCTGGTCCCAATGGATGTCACGGCCCCATTTGGCTGCCTCAGAGAGGTGGTATGCATACTCTTTCTGCTGTAGTGTCAGTTCGTCCCATCCTGGAATGGTATAGCGCATAACCTTGAGGTCAGCAAACTCATCAAGCAGATACTTGAAATCACTCTTCTTCTGTCCGCAGCCGGCTGTCATGGCCAGCAATCCAGCTATCATCATAATCTTATAAATTGATTTCATATTGTAAAAATACCCTTTTTACCGTATTTTTTTTACTCCCGATAGAATCACACCACCCAGAATCATGGCTGATCCTATGCCGGATACCAAGGTCATGCTCTCGCTAAGGAACAGAATAGCTCCTATAAGTGTGAATACCGGGTTCAGATATACATAATTGGTGGCAGTGACATTGCCTATCGCGATAAGAATCCTGTTCCACAGTACAAAACAGAACAGAGATGCTATTGTTGAGAGAAACAGCAGGTTTCCCCAAACCTTTACGTTGTCAAACTCTACTGTAGCCAGATTGGAGTTATCTGAAAGGATCAGAACTGGAATAATGGTAAGCAGACCGTAAAAGAAGACCTTCCGTGTGGCGTAGAGCGTACCGTAACGCTCAGCCATCTGTCCGGATAGCTGGCTGTATACGGCCCAACTGAGAGCAGCCATAAAAGCCAGGATATCACCCTTGGGTGACAGGTTCAGACTGTTGCCGTCAAACACCACCATGGCCATGCCTGTTAGAGCTATAACCGTGCCTGCTATAAGTGGCAGCCCCACCTTTACATCTTCCAGACCGTCAACGATAGGGCCCTTGAACAGTTTCTTGATAAGCAGGGTAAGGAGTATGGTGAGCAGTGGCGCTATGCATACAATGAAAGAAACGTTGCAAGCCTGTGTAAAGCTGAGCGCAGTGTTTTCAGTAAAGAAATAGAGTGAGCCGCCGCTTATGCCCATGACAAGAAAAAGGAATTCATCCTTTAGAGATTGAGAGAAAGCCTTCTTGTTGCGGCCACCGCGCACCAGACATACCGTGAGCAGTCCTATATAGGCAATGATGAATCTTATGGTAAAGATCTGTGCCGGCGTAAGCCTCTGGTTAATGAGTGTCTTTGTAGATACGAACGTCACGCCCCAAAGCGCCATTGTCATGAACGCCAGAACATGGTATAGCAGTTTGCTATCTCGTTTCATTGACTGTTATTTGTCTGCTTTGATCAGAGTCTTAACGTATTCCTTCATTTTTTTATTATTGCCTTGTGCAATCTCTGTAATGAATGGCAGCTGACCGGTGGCATGAGTGTAGAACTGAAACTTTTCACGCAGTTCTTCAGGAATATCAATGAGTTTGATATAAGTATCGGGATCTGCTTTGGGAATAACACCCTCTTCTATCATAGTATCAATTACTATCTCTGCCACCTGACGGTGTGAGATAGGATGATTGCCTCCCAAATTATAAATTCCTGTAATTATTTCTTTATGTTTGACAGCTTGAAACATTACCTCCGCAACATCTTCTACCCATATATGGTCACGGATTATTTCACGATTGAAAAGATCTATGCAGTTATTCTCCTTAATAAAACGGTAGAAACGGTAAACTATATTTGCATTCTTGCCCTTATGAAATTCTCCCCAACCGAACACATTGAAAAAACGGAAACCTGCTACTTTATTAACAAAACGGTCTTTGTTAGCAATAACATATTGATCAAACAGCCATTTTGACCAGGCGTATGTATTATGCGGAGCCTCTTCTCCGTTTTCTACACCCTGATTTCTACCGTTACCATATACTGCCGATGATGATGCATAAATGAAAGGAATATTGCGGGAATTGGCAAATTCGCAATACATCTTTGAAAACTCAAAGTTGTCACTCATCATTTTTTTAGGGTTATATTCCAAAACATCGGCATTGGCTCCTATGTGGAAGAAAGCCTGAGGTTTCTCTATCTTCATAAGATAATCATGAATAGCTTGTTTACCATCCTGATAATCTACAAAATCAATGAACTTCAGCCCAAGAAGATTCTTCATCTTGTAATCGTCATAAGAGTCAATGATTATTATATCATTTATCCCTTTTTCATTGAGTTTTTTTACCATGTTGGAACCGATAAAACCGGCTCCGCCTGTAACAATGTAGCTCATATCATTCAATGATTATCTCTTTACGTGGAATATAGGTCACAGGGTTGTAATGAACTACTGATGTACCTTCATTTTCAAAAATGAAAGGAACATGCATCAGATTGTCAAGAGCATCTATTACGGCTTGACGTTTATCCGGTTCTACATAGAACAGGAAGAATCCTCCACCGCCTGCTCCAAGCAGTTTGCCACCCAGAGCACCGGCTTTCAGACCTTTCTCATACAGTTCATCAATACTGCCATTGCTTATTTTTCCGCCAGTCTTGCGTTTTAGACGCCATGTATGGTCAAGCAATCGGCCAAAATCGTTGAAATCAGAATGTTTATCTTCCAGGATAGATTGCGCTTCATTTACCAGAGAAAGCATCTCCTTAAGTTCTGCAATCTTATCCTTCTGATTAGACATCGTATCTTTTTGAACCTCGGCCGAGAATCTGGATACACCAGTGTAAAAAAGCAGTAGGCTCTGATTTAGCAAAGCCTTTCGGTCAGGGTGTATTATGATCGGAGTAACTTTAAATTGGTTATCAGCAAAATCAATTCGGTTCATGCCTCCAAAAGAAGCTGCAATCTGATCTTGCCATCCACCGCTTTCCTTACAAAGTTCACGTTCCAGATATATGGCATCTTCTGCCAGTTTACGCTTACCTACTTGTTTCCCCTTGAGTGCATAAAAGGCGTTGAGCATGCCTACAGCAAATGTGCTGCTGGTACCAAGTCCGGTACGGGCAGGAAGATCACCTTCATATGTCAGGCGTATTTCATGGATATCAAGCATCTTCATTGCCTCACGTATAGCTGGATGTAAAATCTCATCCAGGCTGTTTACCCTTTCAATCTTACTGTAAACCAGTTCAGAATAATAGGGCATAAAAGGAGGCAGATGCCTGACGTTTACATAACAGTATTTATCAAAAGTAGTTGATATTACAGCTCCACCATGCTCATTGAAGAAAGAAGGCATATCTGTTCCCCCTCCAAAGAATGACATACGGAAAGGTGTTTTAGTGATTATCATAAATTCAGCATAAGTTTCAGATTACAAAGATATAAAATTGATGTAATTATTACAGAATATTCTTGAAGGCCTCAATCATACTGTCTGTTGAGTATTTTTCCAGAAAGACTTTACGTGAATAACAGTTATATCTGGGACGTGGTTTTTCTATGAAAGACTGGATGGCTGTGATGAACTCTTGTGCATTGTTGCATTTTCCTCCTATCTTGTCATAATCAAGTTCATAACCTTCCAGAGCCTCATCTGAAGCAATGATATTCTTACCGAACATCAAGCTTTCACATGTCTTGACTTTCATTCCACTGCCTTGAAAAAGAGGTATTGTCATTATATCGGCTTCTTCATAATAAGGAACCAGATCGGGGACGTCACTAATGAGTTCCACATCTGCCGGTATATGATAATTGTCTGCCATTTTACTCATTCCTTTACCTACAATTCGCAGTCTAATATCCACTTTCGGATAAACGTTCTTGATGAACCAGTCAATACCGTCACAGTTAGGTTTGAAATATGCTCCGATGCACATGCAGAGGGGTTTTTCTCCTGTCATTCCTGATGGATATTCCTGTTTTTTATATCTGTCATCAAGAGCCAGAGAAATTATGGAATCCGGATAACGTCCGTAACGTTTTTCTATCTCTTTTGCATCACGGGAATTAAGGGATATGACATGATCTGCATATCGGCATGACCATTGGTCATTTTTAGCAACGCATTTGGTTATGATAAAACTCCATGGTTTTTTGCCCAACTTAGCCTTGAAGTAAAGAGGTTCAATGTTATGGAAAAAACAGAAAACTTTACCTTTGTACCCGTTTTGCTTGAGTTTCTTGGCCAATATTCCAAAAACGGTACGGTCTATAAAGATGTAATCATACTGTTCTGCCTCGGCGAGAATTTCTCTTACCCGTTTAGGTGTAAGGCCAAAGAAATAGCCGAACGGAAACCAAAAGAGACCTTTTATATATTCAGAGACTTTACGCTTCCGATTTTCGTCATGAATGCAGAATATTGTTACATTTTCCTTACCAAGAATACGGTACAGGACGTTAATCTTCATCTGAGTACCTATTTCTCCTCCTTCTGAAAGCTTGGCAGGATTCTTGTATCGTATAAAAAGCAGTTTATTCATCTGAACAACAACATATAAATGGTTTTCATTATTGAATTTACACTTCTGTTGAAAGCTTCGAACCATGCTGGCCAACGTTTATGATGCTTGTGCCAATATTTCATGGCGTTACATCTAATAATTTTGTTCTCAGGATACAGTTTTATTTCACCTAGGTTGAAACGTTTGCAAACCTCCTGATATTGCGATTCCAGTTCCGTAAAGTGTTCTGGATTGAAGTCTTTGCGGTCGATGTCAAACAGATGACACTTGCAAATCAGTCTGAGTCGATTCAGATAGTACTGTCGCAGGAATAATTGTCTTCCGGAATCCAGATTATCCAATCCGTTTTTCTCAAGGAAAGCCAGAATCTGTGATGTTATTTTTTCCTGTTGGGCTATGCTCCTGTTGAAAACCTTTGGATCCATAGTCTGTCCTTCACGGTCCATATTGTACTGATAGAGATTCAGGTTAAGGAATACCACATCTTTAGCATAAAACATAGGATAAGTATCCCATTCCGTATCAGAATATGAGATACCTTCAGTCTGAATGTAGCCGTTTTTTCTAAGTAAGTCTGTCCGGTATGTTATGGAGTGCATCATGAAGAACCGTATATATCCGTCACCAAGCACATATCCCAAATCATACACTTTGCCATACTCATATGGTTCCTTTCCATAAAGGTTGTACTTGGCGAACTCCTTTTTTCCACCCGGATGGATGATGGTAAAATGAGTCACAATAAAATCCGCATCTATTTTCTCAAGTGCATCCAGAAAATTCACTAATGCATCTGAGTTAAACCAATCATCAGAGTCAAGCACCTTGACATATTTTCCCTGAGCCTCCGGCAGAGCTGCGTTAATGGTTGACCCGTAGTTGCCGTTGGGCTTGTCAATTACGGTAACTGTATCAGGAAAACGCTCTTTGTAACGGTTGGCAACAGCTAAAGAGCCATCCTTGCTTCCGTCATTCACCACTATTGCCTCTAAACGTTGTAGGGCACTATCCACAAGAAGCGAATCCAAACAGCGTGGAAGCAGGGCTTCCATGTTGTATGTAGGGATTATCAGTGACAGCAGTTTGCTCATATATTCATTTTCAAAACATTTTCTACAATTTGGTGCATATCGTAGTACTTGTATTCGGCTAGACGGCCACCGAAAATGACATCCTTTTCCTGTTTTGCCAGTTCGGCATACTTGGAATACATTGTGTTGTTTCGGTCATTGTTTATGGGATAATAGGGTGCAGCGCCCTTTTCCCACTTTTGTGAATACTCGTATGTTATAACCGTATCAGGTTGTTGACCGAATTCAAAGTGTTTGTGCTCAATACATCGGGTATATGGAACTTCAGCCTCGGTATAGTTGACTACCGCATTGCCTTGGAAATCTTTTACTCCCTCCAAAAGTTTATGTTCAAAACGCAGAGAACGGAAATCCAGCTCTCCAAACTTGTATTCATAAAAAGCATCTATTTGACCGGTAAAAACGATCTTTTTTGCCAATCTGTCATAATAATCCCTGTTCTGGAAATAATCAGAGTCTAGACTTACTTCAATGCCTTCAAGCAGTTTGTTGAATATCCGGGTATAGCCGCCTATGGGAATGCCTTGATATGTGTCGTTAAAATAGTTGTTGTTGAATTCAAATCGGAAAGGCAACCGTCTGATTACGAAAGCAGGAATCTCTGTAGCTTTCATTCCCCACTGTTTTTCGGAGTATCCTTTTACGAGCGTTTCATAGATATCTCGTCCCGCTAATTTGAGAGCCTGTTCTTCAAGATTTTGCGGTTCCCCGATATGAGCGTATTCGGCCCTTTGGCTTTCAATGATTGCTTTGGCTTCATCAGGTGTATTCACTCCCCATAACTGGTGGAAAGTGTTCATATTGAAAGGCAGGTTATAGCGTTTATTCTTGTAGCATGCAATAGGTGAATTAATGAAATCATTGAACGGGACTAGACTGTTCATGAAATCCCATACATCCTTGTTAGAAGTGTGGAATATGTGGGGTCCGTACTTGTGAACGTTTATGTTGTTGATTCTCTCAGTATAACATCCGCCTCCTATGTGATTGTTTCGGTCTATAACAAGACATTTCCGACCTACCTTGTGTGCACGGTAGGCAAACATACTGCCAAAAAGACCAGCTCCCACTATCAGATAATCATACTGTTTCATTTTTATATGGAATTGTTAATTGTTGGAGATCATAGATTGACATATTGTTCACTAGTGTCCACGCAGATGAATTTTGCATGTATGCGACGTTTATCCTTAGAAGGAACAGTCATGTAGTCTCCGTATATATTTGTCAGACGGGAATGAGGATTTTTTGGTGCAGAATACATTTTTCCTTCAAACTCTATCTTTGAAGTAGGTAACATTTCTGATTGGAGAGTAGGATATCCGTATGTTAGTCTATATATCGGGGTAAATTCACGTTCATTTTTCTTTAAAGCACATATCATTTTCCAAATGCCATAGAAAAATACAAAAGAGAGAGGATAGATAAAGTAGGATACTATATTCTTAAAATTGAGTCTGGGGCGATAATGAAAAAAGCCCCAGGCATTACTAATGCGTTTTCTGAGAAAGTTCAATATACCTTTGGAAATGGAAGGATACGGAACATCTGCAAAGACATCAATTGATGCCCCTTTATGATATCGGACCCGGAAATCATCGAAATCATGAATAAACAGGGTATTGTCTTTTCTTATTTTGAATAATCCGTCGCCCATTTTGGAGTCGGGATCAGTTTCTTTTGTCTGTAAAAAGAATCCCTTACCCAGCTTATCACCTGCTGTTTTTTTGAATCTTTCAAAGTCATCCAAAGGCATTGAGACATCAATATCATCATCCCAGGGAACGAATCCTTTATGTCTCACGGCGCCTAATAAAGAACCGTAATCCAGCCAGTAAGTAAAACCGTTTTCCTGACAGACACGATCAAATTCATCCAGGATTTCAACAGAGAGCATTTGGGCTTTACGCAGAGGAGTGCCTGGTCCATTATATTGTGAAAAATCTTCCATAATAATCTTCCGTATAGAGATTAAACACTGATTTATTTTGAAGTAGCGATATAGAGTGATACCGGTTTTTTATCTGATGACATACTGTACTTTGTCCTTTTGTGAACGAAACAAGACTTTTGGAAGAAAACGAATCATCTGAATTACGTATCTTGGATTTTTCAGTATTGAAAACAGTGCCCTCCAGGACTCTTTTCCAAATTTTCCTAATCTGAAGATTTTCATATATAACGGAACAATTCTATCATCAACACAATGATACTTCTTTCCGAATACTTCTTTGATAGCTTCATAGTGATCAATGATTTTCTGTGCATTCTTAGTTTGAAACAAGACACTGTTAACGTTACGGCGATATGTAACCATTTTTTCTCCGATACAATGAATGTATCCTTTTTGTTGCATGTATAGAATTAAAGGAAAATCGCCATAGATGAATCTGGGGTCATATGGGTAATCCTGCATATCATTGATGTGCAATATACTTGCTGTAGCAACAACCCATTTTTTTGCTAATTCTGTCCCATAAAAATCTCTTGTTGTCTGTTCTTCAAAAGGCAATTTATAGTTTTCAATAACACCTTTTTCATAAA
Source organism: uncultured Bacteroidales bacterium (assembly GCA_902774275.1). Classification (GTDB taxonomy): domain Bacteria; phylum Bacteroidota; class Bacteroidia; order Bacteroidales; family Bacteroidaceae; genus Colenecus. The sequence goes on along the minus strand of CACYHN010000004.1, from coordinate 39,102 downwards.
TGATTGTTGCCGCAGTAAAGCATAGTGAGCAACCGGGGTGAGTTTCCATATAATCTACCTGCTTTTGAAGTTTATATGGATCTGTCCAGAAATCATCACCATCACACAACGCCACATATTTACCTTTACAAAGATTATTCATTTTACGTCTCAGAAGAACCTTATCCTTAGAGTATAAATTTTCCTCTTCAAGTACAGGAATAATTATGTCAGGATATAATTCAGCATATTCACGTATTATATCTGCGCTTTTGTCAGTTGAAGCATCATCATGTACTATTGCTTCAAAACGGAAGTTGGTTTTTTGCATTACAAATCCGTCAAGACATTGTTTCAGATATGGTTCGTGATTATAGACGACACATTTAATTGAAACTGTTAAAGTATTTTTATCGGGTTCATTTTTCATTTTGTCTTATTTTATTGCCAATCAGCTGGATTACAGACAGCTTTACTTTAATGTATTCTTCCATTTTCGTGCATTCGCAATAACCGAAAACGATTATAGCTCCAATAAAAACCTGAATTATCAGAATTAAATAGAAAGGCAAGAAAGGTATAAGTGAAATGGGATAAACAGCGGCAGCCATAAGTGAAGCCAGGATAAATGAAGGCAGAATATCCTTAATCTGTTCTTTCATGTAGTATCCTATGAGCTTTCCGGAATAAAAGGAATTCAAATAATATGCTACTATTCCAGACGCAACGTTTGCCCAAAGCATTGCTTTTATGCTGATGAAAATACCCATTAAGATAGGTATTACCGCTACGCATTTCTTGATGATTTCCAGTTTAAGAAACAAATCACTTCTTCCCTCAATCTGGAGCATATTCAGATTGATGGAATGAAGAGGATAAAGAACAAAACTAAAACAGATTATGGGCAGTAGTGCTGCGGCAAAAGCCCATTTTTCGCCTATAAGAGTAAAGATAAGTGGTTTAGCGATGGCTGCGAGTCCGAACAAGAGGATGAAAGATACAAACATCGTTGTTTTTATTATGGTCTTGTAGGCGTTCTTAAGACGTTCCTGATTATCTTGAATCGCACTTAAGGTAGGATAACTGACACGTTGTACTACAGTAGTGAGGTTTGTGGATAACAGTTCGGCAAACTGTTTACCTCTGGTATATTGGCCAAGTGCGTCGGTATGATAAGTTTTGCCTATGACGATCTGATAGATCTCCTTCCACAAAGTGTCAATGATACTGCTTGCCATCAGTTTCCATCCAAAATTGAATAGTTCCCTGAAACTCTCTTTGGAGAATTTCAAACCCGGGAAGAAACGTACAAATATCCACAACAGAATAGTGGAGAGCAACTGTGCTGAAATCTGTTGTCCAACAAGAGCCCATACTCCATAGTCCATAAAGGCCATGGTAATGCCGATAATACCGCTTGTAAGATTTGCAATTAATGATATTTTTGTTTGGGTCTTGAAATCTATCCGTTTGGTCAGAACTGTTTTCTGAACAATAGAAAAAGCATTGATTATTACAATTATGCTCATAACCCTTGTTACAGGGATGAGTTCTGGCTCATTGAAAAATTTTGAAATTAAAGGTGCGGACAAGAACAACGTAAGACTCATTATCAGACACAAGACCATGTTAATGGTAAAAGTTGTGCTGAAATCAATTTCTTTAACGTCTTTCTTCCTTATCAGAGCATTTGAAAAGCCGCTGTTAACAATGCAGTTGAATAGGGCAATAAAGATAGTGACATAACCTATTAATCCATAGTCATGGGGGTCAAGCTTGTTAGCCAGAATCAATCCGACAATGAAATTGATCCCTTGTGTAAGTAAGGCATCGGTTGCACTCCATCCCACACCTTTTACAGCCTTGTTTTTTAGGTTATCTCCCATGGCTACTTATCTAAAAACTCTACCGATGAATAATGGGGTTTTCTTTTCTCCATGGGTGGCAGTTGCATAAAATCACCATAACAACGTGTCAGAAGAGCCTCAGGTTTGTTGGGACCTAAGAATTCAGTATCCTCAAATCTGTATTGCCTTAAAGGGAATAACTCTTCGGGATACAAACGGTCATCATAATTTATACAAAAGGCATATATCTTTTTATTACTGGGAGTGGCGGATGATTCTTTTTCTTTTTCTATCTCTTTTAAAATCAGGCATTCTTTCTTCTGATATTCAGTTTCTGTAAAGAGTCCATGGCTATATCTTCTTTTGATATATTCCAGATGTTGTTTCGCCCGATATAGCTTTTCTCTGTTTTCAGGAATCAATACTGTTCTGAAGAGATCAATTGTCAAGCCTTTGTGGGCATAAACGCTGTCTTGAGGAAACAAATCAAAAGTAACGATAGAGTTCTTGTCTTTTACCCGTCCCCAACCGTGGAAAAACAGTGGTTCAGATTCTGCGTTTTCCAAAAACATATCATCGGGAAGTTCTTTTTGCAACACTTCCATGGCAGAATCATAGGAATCGTCAAAAAGATAAAAGTCAAAATCATCATCCCATGGAATAAATCCCTGATGTCTTACGGCACCTAACAGGGTTCCATAAGTTATGAAATAGGGAATATTTTCTTTTTCAAGAATACTCTTGATGGTTTTTGCCATGACAAGAAGCCTGTCCTGAACTCTCTTTACATCTTGTAGTGTGTACATCTTTATCCCATTAATACGTCAATCATTTCAGGACTGAAGACAGGGATATGTCTGTTTTCAACCACCCTCTGTCTTTCTGCAAATGAGTCATCAATAAAAATGGCCTTTGTTTCATTTATATACAGAGATTTATCCTGTTCTTCCAAGATATGGATTATTTCATCAAACAGGTCTGAGAGACGGAATCTTTTAAGGTCTTCTTTCAGATTTCCTTCATGTTTTGTAAGAAGAACAAGTTTCTTTCCTTCATTCAGACTTTTGAAAAGGAATTCCACCAGACGGATATTGACTGTTTTATTGTCAAGAATAAGACAATCGTCATAATCCACATATACAGTATCGTAATCAATATCGCATCTGAATCGGTTGCTTAGGGCTCTGTCCAATTCAACATAATATTCTGCCTGCTGAATCCTGACCGTATAACCAAAGGCATCGAACAGTGTCATAAGAGGAAGGTTTACACCAATGGCTTTGCAGAGTATGGAAGAACCTCCAAATCTGGCGGCAATTTCCAGAAGGCAGAGTTCCCCTGTTGCAGTCTTTTTTACTTGAAAGAACCATGCTCCTCTCAAACTGATGGCAGAGTTGATGGTTTCTGCCATCTTTCTGAATGGAAGCTGATCAGATACAAATGTTGTGTTTACGCTGATTCCGGCCTTGATGCGGTTTCTCTCTCTGGCGCCACAAAACAACAGTTTTCCTTCCTTGTCAGTAAAGCAGTCAACCGTGTATTCTTGACCGGGAAGATATTCCAAAACCATTAAATCCGGTCTTTCTGCAAGCGCATTGTTAAGTTCGGTTTGTGAACAGACCTTCTTTGTTCCGATAGAACTGTGTCCGATTGTCGGTTTTACAAAAACCGGAAAAGATTCAGGCTTTTTATTAAAGACAACAGGGGTACGTAATAAATTCCTGAAAGTATCGTAAGTCTTTTGTTTGGAAAGGCATATTTCTGTTGTTTCAAGAGGAGATGTGATAACAGGGCAGCCAATCTCTTTTTCCAGTCTTTTCAGGCAAGTGACAGCCATATCTGTTGCCGGGAATACGGCATCAATATGCTTCTTCTTTACAATGTCTTTCAGTGCGTCTCCAAAAAAAGGATCTGTTACAAAAGGCATTCCTCCTATATAATCCTGAAAGACAAATTTTCCGTGATCGTCCACAGAACTTGCACCAATAAGATGGAAATAGGTTGAATATTGAACACCGTCAAAGATATCCAAACCTATTTCGGAGCCACATGGAAATACGAGTATGTTTTTTTTCTGCATCTCAGGAAACGATTAGTTCTATTATCCTGTTCACGTCATTGTCTGTCAGGTTATGATGAATAGGCAGACAAATAACCTGATTGGCAAGAAGTGTTGCCACTTGAAGATTAGATGGTGCAGATGATTCCAGTCCTCTGTAAGTAGTGAAGGTACTGATCAAAGGATAGAAATAACGCCTTCCATAAACATTGTTCTTTTTCATTTTCTCATAGAGTGCATCTCTGCTCATCCCATATTCCTTTTCATCAACAAATATGGGAAAATATCCGTAGTTATGCTTGACGCCGGGCATATCTTCCAAATAGCGAATGCCTGGAACATTTTTGAGCGCCTCCCTGTATGTAAAGGCTACTTTCTTGCGGGCTTCAATGGCAGAATCCACTATATCTAGATTCAAAATACCGTAAGCAGAACGTACTTCATCCATCTTGCTGTTAATACCGGGAGCTACAACCTCTGTTTCTCCGGCAAATCCAAAGTTTTTGAGGTAGTCAATATACTTCTTCATGCTTTCGTCCGGCATAACCATTGCTCCTCCTTCCACAGTGTTGAACACCTTTGTGGCATGGAAACTCAGTGTAGAAAGGTCACCGTATTTTAGTATGGACTGTCCGTCTTTTTCTACTCCAAAGGCATGGGCTGCATCATAGATGACTTTAAGGTGGTATTTATCGGCAATCTCCTGTATCCTTTTTACATCACATGGGTTACCGTAACAGTGAACCGGCATGATAGCCGAAGTTCGCGGCGTTATAGCAGCTTCAATTTTATCAGGATCCATATTGCATGTTGTAGGATCTATATCTACAAACACAGGTTTGAGTCCATTCCACCATATTGAGTGGGTGGTTGCTACAAAACTGAAGGGAGTTGTAATAACCTCTCCGGTGATACGCAGAGCCTGTAGAGCAGTAATCAGCGGTAGCGTTCCATTGGTGAAAAGGCTTATGTAGGGTACCTTGAGATAACTGCATAATTTAGCCTCAAACTGTTTGTGGTAACAGCCGTTGTTTGTAATCCATTTCCTGTTCCAGATATCCTTCAACAATTTGTTGTATTCATCCAGGTCTGGGAGCAAAGGTGATGTTACAGTTATTATTTCGGGTCCTGAATTCATTTTATGATGGTGTTATATAGATTGTACAAAACAGGCTGTGTCAACTGAACCGGATTGTTTTTAAGACGTACCGGATTGACAGAAGAGGCCAACAGTTCCAACTCATGTTGTCTGTCGGTTGTTATAGGATTTGGCATATTCATCTCTTTCATCATATTGCGGAAGAGAGTTATGGATTCATAGGCCCCAACTGTTCCAAGGCTTTTTGAAATGAGGTTGAAGATATCTGTCAGATACTCTTGCCCCCTGGGGTCAATGCAATGTTCCGGGTGAGCCGTCATGTATTCCCATATCTCCGGCAGACAGACTGCTACGGCATGACCGTGAGGAAGTTTGTACATTGACGTTATCTTGTAACTCATGGCGTGGGCTGCGGTTGTGGCCGATATGTTTATGGCGCGTCCCGCATAGTTGGCGGCCAGCATGATGTTTGAGGCAGCATCGGCGTCATTGTTGAAAATGTACTTGCGCCAGTATTTGGTAATGAGTTCTACCGCTTTCTTGGCATAACCCTTGCTTTCATCGGTGGAATTCACTGACCACCAGCTTTCTATGCCTTGACAGAGAGCATCCAGCATTGTACATTTCTTCTGATACAACGGGAGTGTGGAAAGAACCTTGGGTTCCAGCAGTGCATAGTCTGGCAGGACACCGTCATTTGTCACTGTCTGCTTGGAACCTTGGTAATACATTACTGCGTTGTGGGTGGATTCACTGCCTGTTCCTGCCGTAGTGGGAATGGCAATAAACGGTATGCGTTTTCCTTCTATTTCAACTTGTTTTGATACAAGGGGAGGAATCAGGACGTCATTGCCTTCACGGGCAAGCACGGCCAGTTTAATGCATTTGGCCACATCAATGGAACTGCCGCCTCCTACGGCGAGAATGGCATCGCATTCCTGGACATTAAACAGGTCAATACCCTTACAAACATCCTCAAACAGAGGGTTAGGACTGAAATCTGAGAAACAGACCTTAGTGACGGATGTCTGCTCTATCTGATCCTTTATGTTAAGGAACGGATATGAAGAGTCTATAACCATAAACAGCTTTCGGCAGCCTATGGTTTCAAGAATATCTTGCAGTTTGTCTATTCCCTGTATGATCTTTTGCATGACATCAGTCTTTAAGGAATTGCATCAGTGCTTCCTTGTTCTCAACCGGGGTCGTTGTAGGACGGCCCAGATCCTTGCGGTTGCCCTTCTTGACCTTAATTTCCAGTAAAACAGGTCCTGTAACTTTATTACACTCCTTAAGTGCCTTTGCAAGCATCGAGGCATCGGCTACAGACCAGGTTACGTTGTATCCAACGGCTTTGGCTACGGCGGGAAGGTCTATCTTAAGCCCTACGGTGGGTTGGCCGCCTACGCTGTCGTGGGCTCCGTTGTTGAAAACCACATGAACATAGTTCTTGGGAGCCTTATTGGCCACTATGGCCATGGAACCCATATGCATTATTGTGGCGCCGTCACCGTCAAAACACCATACCCTGCGGTCTGTCTTCTCTAAAGCTATTCCCAATGCAATCTGGCTGGCATGTCCCATAGAACCTACTGTCAGGAAATCACGCTCGTGGCCCTGTCCCCAGGCTGTGCGTGCTTCAAACAGTTCACGGCTTATCATACCGGTGGTGCTTACTATCACATCTTTAGGTGATAAGGCGGAAGCCACGGTCTGTATTGCCTCTTCACGCGTCATGGTCAGGTCATTTACCTCAATGTTCTGAAGCTTGTACTCTTCAAAAGTGTCTTTCTCAATCACCAGGGCATAAACCTCCTTTCGCTGGAGGGCGGCAATGGCTTTGTCAATCTGTTTGGCGGCCTTCTCCTCTTCTTTACTCAGTACATCATAGTTGATGCCCATGATATTGAGCAGGCCGGTAGTAACCTTGCCCTGCTTGACATGTTGGGGTTCATCATGAACGCCCGGACGTCCGCGCCACCCTATAAGAAGCAGCACGGGGATGTTGTACACCTCAGGGTCAGTGAGTGATGCTATCGGGTTGATAATATTACCCTCACCACTGTTCTGCATATAGACACATGCGGGTTTGCCTGTGGCCAGATAGTGGCCGGCAGCCAGACCTACAGCTGCTCCCTCATTGGCAGCGATGATGTTGTGCCGGGCATCACAATGGTCTGTGATGTAGGCACAGATATTCTTCAGAAGACTGTCCGGAACTCCTGCGAAGCAGTCAATCCCGTTTTCTTTGAGCTTTTCTATGAAATATTCCGGTCTGATCATTATTCTTCGGGTATTAAGGTAATGATTTCCTTGATTGACATACATTTGTCATCACATTCCTTTGCTCTGTGATTCTCTAAGATGGTTCTGGCGGCATCCTGCATGGCCGGGAATCCGGTGCGTGTAAGCTGGTTGGCGTAGATGACCACATTTACGCCGCGGCGCTTGAACTCATCTTCTGTCACAGTGTTGAATGATGTGGGTACAACCACGATAGGTGTGGTGCTGTTCTTTTCACGGAACTTCTCCACAAATTCAAATATCTCAGAAGGATCCTTCTTGCGGGAGTGTATCATGATGGCATCGGCGCCGGCCTCAGTAAAGGCAAATGCACGTTTAAGTGCATCATTCATACCTTGTTCCAGAATAAGGCTCTCAATACGGGCGCATATCATGAAGTCTTTTGTTTTCTGGGCTCTCTTTCCTGCCTTGATTTTCTCGCAGAAGTTCTCAATGGTGTCTTGGGTCTGCTTGACCTCGGTACCGAACAGGGAGTTCTTCTTGAGCCCCGTCTTATCTTCAATGATGACCATTGATACACCCATACGCTCCAATGAACGTACGGTATATACAAAATGCTCTGTAAGTCCGCCTGTATCTCCGTCAAATATGATAGGCTTGGTTGTCACCTCCATAATATCGTCTATGGTGCGGAAACGGCTGGTCATATCCACCAGTTCAATGTCAGGTTTGCCTTTGGCGGTGGAATCACAGAGAGAACTTATCCACATGGCGTCAAACTGATATGTCTTACCCTCCTGAAGCACTGTGGTCTTCTCAACAATCAGACCAGTAATACCGCTATGGGCTTCCATTGCTGTAACTAGTCCCTTCATGCTTATGAGCTTGCGTAAACGGCCGCGACGCATGTCAGGCATGGCCAGTTCCGCACGTAGTGTTGAGTCAAGTTGCTTGTATTTTGGGTCTGATGAATAGGGATATTCTACAAGTTTTCCTCCGTATTCACCGAGAACTTTCTGCACCTCTTCACGTATGGGTTTCTGGAATCCGTTAACCCAATCGTCACCGTGAACTACATAATCTGGTCTCAATGCCCTGAGGTTATCAGCATAACTCAAGGTCTTCTGTTCAACCACCTTCTCTACTCCGGCTATGTTCTCAAACAGGGATTTCCGTTCATCAAAAGGCAGTAGCGGATAGCGTTTGTAGCTTGCAACTGCTTCATCAGACAAAACACCAATTATGAGACGTCCCAAACGGCAGGCTTTGTTGATGATGGCAATGTGTCCACTGTGAATATAATCAGTAGAGCAGCACATATATACCGTACGGTTGTTGACTTCCTTAACCCTTGAGCTTACAATCTCCAGGTCTTCAGGAGTGTCAATTTCGGCACATAGCATATCCTTTACGTCGCAAGGATAAATCTTGCACTTATCAGATACCTCATTGAATGCGTTCTCTGCATAGCATTTGCGGTTATCCTGCTCGCAGAACTTTTCAATGTTCTCCAACCAAATCAGCCAGTCTTCCTTCAGGATTTTGTATAGAGGCTGGGCAGCCATGGCATCATCAAAGAACTCAATGCCTACTTTCTCAATGAGTCCGTTTCTGATGACAGCCTTGAAATCTTTCTCCGGAAGCGGCAGTGTACTGCTTACGGTCATACAGCTGACATCGCTGTTCTGGATGGTTTCCAATACAAGAGGTTCAAATACCAGGTCTCCGTGCATCAGGATAATGTCGTCATCCTTGAGAAGGTCTTTGGCGCAGTAAATGCTGTATATGTAGTTGGTTTTGTCGTATATTGGGTTGTTTACGAAAGTGAACTTTATCGGAAGATGCAGACCGATGCAATACTCCTCCAGTATCTTATCGTAATATCCTGTGGTCATAATGACATCTTCCACTCCGAATGCAGCCAACTGTTTCAGTTGTCGGCTTAGAATGGTACTGTCCGATGATATCTCGGTCATACACTTGGGATGGGTATGTGTTATGGCACCCATCCTATGCCCAAGTCCGGAATTAAGGATAATAGCTTTCATTTGTTAGTAAAATATTATTCACACAAAAATAGTTAATTTATCATTATAGTGCTTCATCGTCAGGGTGGTCAGGGGCCTGCGGACGTGATGCCGTACTGTGCCGGTGTGATTTCTCCCAGGCTGCCTTGCGCTTGAGATAATCTTCGTAATGCTTTTCCAGATAGTTGTCTGCCATAGTCAACTCTTTTTCAGTTCCGGTGCAATCTGTAAGAGCGGTTTCATTACAAAGTCCCGCTGATACATCAGAGGGTGGGGAATTGTGAGTTCGGGCGTATTCATGACTATGTCATCATACAGAAGCAAGTCAATGTCTATCACCCTGTCTTTATACTGTCCGTTTACAGACTTCTCACTGCGTCCCAATTGGCGTTCAATCTGCTGGGTGGCATGCAACACCTCAAGGGGCTGCAGTTCTGTTTCCACTTTAACCGCCATGTTCAGGAAAGAGTTTGAACTGTCAAACCCCCACGGCTCTGTTTCAATCACGTCCGATGCTGACACTACCGTACCCACCTCACGGGCAATGTGGGTGATGGCGGTCTCCAGATTGGACCGTCTGTCACCCAGATTGGTGCCTAAAGAGAGGTACAACGTAGCCATCAGTATCAGTCTGTAATCAGCATTGCGTCACCGTAGCAACCAAAGCGGTAACCCTCCTTGACAGCCAGGTTGTATGCAGCCATGATCTTATCGTAACCTCCGTATGCGCAGGTGAGCATTAGTTGTACTGATTCAGGCAGCTGGAAGTTGCTTACCATGCTGTCAGCCACGCTGAAGTCGTATGGCGGGAATATGAATTTGTTGGTCCATCCGTCAAACGGCTTGATCAGATGGTCTGTGCCAACTACTGTCTCAAGGGCACGGTTTACGGTATTGCCTATGGCGCATATCTTGTGTCCGCCCAGTTTGGCCTTGTTCACAATCTCTGTGCACTCCTCTGTAACGAACATCTGCTCTGATTCCATCTTATGCTTGGTCAGGTCCTCCACGTCAATCTCGCGGAAGTTACCCAGGCCGCAGTGCATGGTTATGAATGCGCGGTCTATGCCCTTTATCTCCATGCGCTTCATGAGTTCACGGCTAAAGTGCATACCGGCGGTTGGAGCTGTAACAGCACCCTCATTCTCTGCAAATATGGTCTGGAAGCACTCGTCATCACTGTAATCATTGCTGGTCATCTGTGCTGTGGGCACTGGATTGACCGTTCCGTCCTGGTTGTATGACCATGCGCAGGCCTTGCGCTTCAGATAGGTGGGGATTGGTGACTCTCCAAGTGAATAGAGTGCCTTCTTGAACTCATCATGCGGTCCGTCATAGAGGAAACGGAGTACGCGGCCACGTGAGGTGGTGTTGTCAATCACCTCTGCCACCATTGAGTTGTCTTCACCAAAGTAAAGTTTGTTTCCGATACGGATCTTGCGGGCCGGATCTACCTGAACGTCCCACAACAGGTTCTCCTCACGCAGCTCACGCAGCAGGAAAACCTCAATGCAGGCACCTGTCTTCTCCTTATTGCCGTACATGCGGGCAGGGAATACGCGGGTGTCATTGAATACGAAAACGTCCTTTTCATCAAAATAGTTCAGGATGTCTTTGAACAGAACATGTTCAATCTCATCGCTTTTCTTGTGCACGACCATCAGTCTTGATTCGTCGCGGTGTTCTACAGGATACTGTGCAATCCTGTCTTCTGGGAGTTTGAATTTGAATTGTGATAGTTTCATTCCCTTTTTAAGTTTATTGTTGTTTACTATTCATTTTCCTTTTGCGGCATCTCTATTTCAGCGGTGTCCAGCCACTCGCTGAACTTTTCCGGGTTCAGGCAATCCTCAACCTTGAAATCACCCACCCGGGTGCGTCTCAAGGCTATCAGATGGCCGCCGCTCTCAAGAGCCTGCCCGATATCACGGGCCAGAGCCCTTATATATGTACCTTTGCTGCAAACCACCCTGATTGTTATATCAGGCAGATTGCATTCGGTCAGTTCAATCTCGTCAATAACCAGAGTCTTAGGCTTGAGTTCCACATCATCGCCTTTACGGGCTATTTTGTAGGCGCGTTTGCCGTCAACCTTGCAGGCTGAGAATGTAGGCGGAACCTGCTCAATCTTTCCTTTAAAACGCTCTAAGACCTGTTCCACCATCTCACGGGTGATATGTTCCGTAGGATAGGTGGCGTCAATGGGTTTTTCAAGATCGTATGAGGGTGTGGTTGCACCGAGCCTTATGGTGGCATAGTACTCCTTTGTGCCGGACTGGAGTTCTTCAATGCGTTTGGTAGCCCTGCCTGTACATACAATCAGTACACCTGTAGCAAGAGGATCCAATGTTCCGGCATGTCCCACCTTGAGTTTCTTTACACCAAGGCGGCGGCAAATAAGCCAGCGGACCTTACCCACTACATCGAATGATGTCCAGCGGTACGGCTTGTCAAACGCTATGATAACCCCTTCCTGAAAATCCATTCTGCTTAAAGGAATATAAGTGTCAGTATTCCGGCTAAGGCGCAATAGGCTCCAAACCAGATCAACTTACCCTTGCGCACAATTGATATCATCCATTTGCAGGCTGCACATCCTGATAGGAATGCTGCGATGAATCCTATGGCAAGCACACCGATGCCGGCTTCACTGCCGGAAGCACCTGCTCCGGCTTCAACCAGGTCTTTCATATCAAGCAATGCCTCACCAAGTATCGGCGGTATTACCATCAGGAATGAGAACTGTGCCAGGCGTTCCTTCTTATTGCCCAGCATAATTCCTGTGGCAATGGTGGAGCCTGAGCGAGAGATTCCCGGAAGGACTGCCACAGCCTGTGCAATGCCTATGATGAAGGCATGCCATCCTGAAATCTGTTCCCTCTGGCGTGGTTTGGCGTAATATGAGAATGTAAGCAGTGCTGCCGTTACAAGCAGGCAATAACCCACAACCGTTGTACCTGAGCCGAAAACAGCCTCGATCTTGTCCTTGAAGAAAACACCTACTATGCCTACAGGAATCATTGAGATGATGATATTGATAGCATAGCGCGTGCCTTCATTCAGATTGTCGTAACTCTTCCATGACTGTCTGGTAAAAAGGTCACGGAGAATCCATACTATCTCTTTCCACAGGATAACCAGGGTACTCAGCACGGTGGCTACGTGAACCAGAACTGTAAATGCCAGATTCTGTTCCCCGTCTATTCCGAACAGAGATGATGCTATTGCCAGATGTCCGCTACTGCTTATGGGCAGGTATTCTGTCAATCCTTGCAATAGTCCTAATAGAAGTGATTCAAACCAGTTCATTCTGCCTTGTTCTCCTCTTTTTCAGATTTGGGTTTGTAAACGATAGCTACGATTATGGTCAAAAAACCTATTAAAGTAACCACCGGAGCTATTTTTACGCGGCGAACACTGAATATATCAGGTTCAAAATACTCGTTGGTACAGTTAGGGCCTGTCATCAGTAGGAAACCGATGATGATGATTGCCATTCCGATTGCCACCAGAATGTAATTTGTCTTGGTAAAAGCAAGTTTCTTCTTGTCCATATCTAAAAGTTGTTTGATTATACATAATGGAGTTCCCCTGATTTCATTCTGAGGAAACGGTTCACGGAGTGCAGGGCGCATACGCCTGTTATGAGCAGGCCGATGAGAGTAACCACTGCAAAAACAGGGATTAAAATCCTTGGTTCTGCCAGCATAATAAGCCACGGTTCATATTTGAGGCCTAACTTGAGCCCGTACCAGATTATTATGCAGGCGAGCAGGGCTGAAACCAACCCTATCCAAAGGTTTCTTGTTATGAAGGGTTTACGTATGAATGACCATTTTGCTCCAACCAGTTTCATGGAGTAAAGGATGAAACGTTGAGAGTAAATGGTAAGTTTTATTGTGTTGTTTATCAGTGTGAATGATACCAGGGAAAGGATTATTGCCAGTATTAGCAGTATGCCGGCCACCTTACGGATGTTGCTGTTTATTATATCCAGCAGGTCTTTCTGCCAGGTCACTTCACGTACTCCTTCCTTGGCGGATATGATCTTCTCTATTCTTTTGAGGCTGTCGCTGCATGCATAATCGGCATTTAACTTTACAGATAGTGATGCGTAGAAGGGATTGTATTCAAGGAATTGTGAAGGGTCTGTTCCCATGGCCTTGGTCATGCTTTCCAATGCATCGTCCTTTGAGATGAAAGAACAGGCTGCACAGTAGGATGAAGACTCGATGCTCCGTCGGAGTGAAGAGAATTGCGTGTCAGTGATGCTCTCCTTGAGTATCACCTCCACGGTCATCTCCTGCTTGAGATGACGTGACAGGTCACCGGCCGTAAGCAACAGCAGGGCTACAATACCTATGAGCAGCAGAACCAGTGAGGTGCTGATGCATGCTGTTACGAACAGCAGGTCTATCTTTCTTTTTTTCTTCTGTTTGGCCATATCGTCCTTGTGTTATCTTTTTCTGAAAACATAAACAATTGAACTGCTTTTTCCGCGGTTCCATAGAGATACAATCCATGAGTACAAACCCATCAGCATTCCGCGCAGGAAGGCCATTTTGTGTCTCATATTCCTTTCTGACAGAACAGAAATGTAAAAACTGTCAAAAGGCATCCTCTCATGATGCATAAGGGTGAATCCGTGTTTTTGTGCCAACATAGTCAGGGAACCCGGATAAAAATGCCAACGGTGTCTGGGTACATCGTATGCCGCCCAATATGAACCGTAATGTATTGCATCGGTAGAGTATATGTTGGGGCATGCCATTATGAGTACACCTCCCGGCCGGAGCAGTTCATAGAACTTGTCCAACAGTTCATGAGGATGATAACTATGTTCAAATACATGCCACATCGTAATCACATCAAAAGTGCCGGGGTGCAGGGCTTCTATTTCCGGAACGTCAATCATGCGGTGACGGAACATCTCCATGGAGAACTGCCTCTCTTCATGATACTTTTCTACCGATGTCACTTTCCATCCGTGCTTTTCCATCCGGTGTGAAAAGAATCCTGTTTTGGCTCCATAGTTCAGAAGCGAACCGCTTGTACGGTATGCCTGCATCTCAACAATCCTGACTTTCCGTTTGAGCATGAAGTTCCTTACATGGTAGTAAAGCCTGCTGGTAATACCGTTCGGTGAATCTCCAAGTTTCAGTTTCAGGTTTAGCTTGTCATACCGTTTCATCTCCCCTTCCTCTGGAGGGTCAAGGGTATAGACCACACCACAGTCTGGGCAACGCAAAAGATAGAAAGACTCTTTGCTTACCATGTAATCGGTGCAGCTTGCGTAAAAGATCTGTCCCGACGCTCCGCATAACGGACAAGGCTTGAAATCCTGATAAACCATTCCGGAAAGTGCTTTGTCACCATATATACGCACGCGTAGGCGCAAAGCGACCGCAAAGATAATACTCGCGGGTACCCCTTGTCAAGTATTTTGAGGTAAAAAATGATAATAGAGAGTTTAAAATTGAGAATTTAGAGTTGAGAAATGATAATTAATACGCAGAACCTGCGTAAGTTATTGGGATTAAAAAGAGCGTGTCAAACACGCTCTAATTCTCAATTCTCAATTTTCAATTCTCAATTCCAAATAGTGTGGCTGAGGTGGCGTCAGTAATGCGGACTGTAAGGAAATCTCCCGGTCTGTGGCTGCCCTTGTCAAACACCACGGTGCGGTTCTGCTCAGTACGGCCGTACAGCTGCTCGCGGGAGCGTTTGGAGTAACCTTCAGCAAGCACCTCATACTCTTTTCCGATGCACTCGCGGTTACGTTCCAATGAGAGCTGGTTCTGTAGCTCAATCATCTCGTTCAGGCGGCGGATCTTAATCTCTTCCGGAACATCATCGGGCAGATGTTTGCTGGCGTAGGTACCGGGACGCTCTGAGTAGCGGAACATGAATGAGGCGTCAAAACGGCACTCGCGCATGAGTGACAGGCTCTCCTCGTGATCCTGCTCTGTTTCAGAGTGATAGCCTGTAAACATATCGGTAGTAAGGCCGCAGTCCGGGATAATCCGTTTGATTGCATCAACCCTTTCAAGATACCATTCACGTGTATATTTGCGGTTCATCAGTTTCAGTATCCGTGAACTGCCGCTCTGCACGGGCAGATGTATGTGGCGGCATATATTGGGAACCTCTGCAATCACGTGCAGGGTCTCGTCACTCATATCCTTGGGGTGTGATGTGGTGAACCTCACCCTCATCCCGGGAACAGCCTCCGCAACCATGCGCAGCAACTGGGGGAATTCCACCGTTGACTCACCGTTTTCAAACCTGTATGAGTTTACGTTCTGACCCAGCAGGGTAACCTCTTTGTAACCTTTTTTCTTAAGGTCCAGTACCTCGTTCAGTATGCTTTGCGGATCACGGCTGCGCTCACGTCCGCGGGTATATGGCACAATGCAGTAGTGACAGAAATTGTTGCAGCCGCGCATGATAGATACAAATCCGCTTATGTGGTTTCCGCAGATACGCTCCGGAATAATGTCGCGGTAGGTCTCTGTAGTGGAGAGTTCCACATCCATCGCCTTGTGTCCGGCCTCAACCTGAGCCATCAGGTCAGGCAGTGAAAGGTAGGCGTCCGGTCCGCACACCACATCCACGTGATGGTTTTCCGTGAGATCCTCTTTGGTACGCTCCGCCATACAGCCCATAACACCGATGAAAAGGCTCTTTTTCTTCTTTTTCATGGCATTCAGAGCCTCCAGACGGTTCCATATCTTCTGTTCGGCGTTTTCACGTATGGAACAGGTGTTCAGGAATATGGCATCGGCCTCATCAATGCTCTCCGTAGGCTCGTAGCCAGCCATGCGCATGATTGATGCAATAACCTCGCTGTCGGCCACATTCATCTGGCAGCCGTAGGTCTCAATGAAAAGTTTCTTAGCCTGTTCTTCCATATTCCTTTTTCTTTCCGGCCGCGAAGTTACTCATTTTCTGTAATAAGTAATAGGGATTTGGGCAAGCGTGCTCTTGCTTTTAAATAAGTATATGCTTAATTTTGCACCGTTTTCAGTTTTTTTGACATCAAACAAGTAAAAAACATATAAAAATGGCTTTCAAAAGAATCACCGCTGCTGAGGCAGCACGTTTCGTCAAGAATGGTGACAATGTAGGTCTGAGCGGTTTCACACCCGCAGGAACTCCTAAGGCAGTAACACATGAGATTGGTTTAATGGCCCATGAACTCCATGAGAAGGGGCAGGAGTTTCAGATAAGCCTGTTTACCGGTGCATCTACCGGTGACTCCTGTGATGGTATCCTGGCTCGCGAGCACGCCCTGCGCTACCGTGCGCCTTACACCACAAACAAGGATTTCCGTACCGCTGTCAACAACGGTGAGATTGCTTACAATGACATCAATCTGAGCCACATGGCACAGGAGATGCGTTATGGTTTCTACGGCAAACTGAACATCGGCATAATGGAGGCCTTTGATGTTACTGATGACGGTAAGATTTGGGTAACCGCAGGTGTGGGTATCGCTCCCACCGTAGCCCGTCTTGCTGACAAGATAATAATTGAACTGAATGCCGCTCATGCCCGCTGCGCCAAAGGCCTGCATGACATATATGAACCGGCTGATCCCCCTTATCGTCGCGAGATACCTGTTTATTCTCCCAGTGACCATATAGGTAAGGATTACATTCAGGTTGATCCCTCCAAGATTCTGGGTGTAGTTGAAGTGAATATCCCTGATGAGGCACGCGGCTTTACCGCTCCTGATGAGACCACTCTCCAGATAGGTCACAATGTGGCGCAGTTCCTTATCTCTGACCTCAAGCGCGGCATTATCCCTTCAACCTTCCTGCCCCTTCAGAGCGGTGTAGGCAATGTGGCAAACGCAGTTCTGGGTGCCTTAGGTGAGGATCCGTCAGTTCCTGCTTTCCAGATGTACACTGAGGTCATCCAGGATTCAGTCATCAACCTGATGCGTGAGGGTCACTGCAAGTTCGGATCAAGCTCATCACTGAGCGTAAGCAACGAGACCCTGCAGGGCATCTATGATGACATGGATTTCTTCAAGGATAAACTGGTGCTCCGTCCTACAGAGATATCAAACAGCCCTGAGGTGGCACGTCGTCTTGGCCTGATAGCCATGAACACTGCCCTTGAGGCCGATATCTACGGCAATGTGAACTCAACCCATGTGAGCGGTGTCAAGATGATGAACGGTGTGGGCGGTTCTGCCGATTTCACCCGCAATGCTTTCATCTCAATCTTCAGCTGCCCGTCAGTAGCCAAGGGAGGCAAGATCAGCGCCATCGTTCCCATGTGTACACACGTGGACCACAACGAGCACAGCGTAAAGGTTCTCATCACAGAGCAGGGTATTGCCGATTTGCGTGGCAAGTCACCCGCCGAGCGCGCCAAGTGTATCATCGAGAACTGCGTGCATCCTGACTACAAGCAGCTCATGTGGGATTACCTCAAGATAGCTCAGAAAGGCCAGACCAGCCACGCTCTCGACAAAGCCTTTGCCCTGCACAAGGCTCTTGCCGAGAAGGGCGACATGCACCTCGCAGAATTCTAAAAGAAGTGGAGGGGCACAAAAGGGACGGTTCTTTTTGTGCCCCTCCTCTTTTGGGAAATATCAGAAACGATTCGTAGCCATCTCGTTGCGGATCGTCTCTTTTGTGCCATACTTGCACGCAGTAGCGCTGTGAGCCACATTTTCCGCAAGTACGGCAACAAATACGCAGGTTTGGGCCATTTTTGCGGCCATACTTGCAAAAAACCGCCCGCACAAGCCCCGTACTTGCAAGTACGGCCAAATCAAAGAAATGGAATGCACCTGCGTTGAAAGGAAAGACTGTTCCTGCACGTTTTTTCGGTCTAAATGCATATATTTGCAGATATGAATTATGAAATACACTAAAAAACTAAACCAATGAACAAAGATCACTTGTTTGAACTGGCCGAAAATTACATTTCTGAGACGGGAATATCCGTCTTTCTGACCGGTAGGGCCGGGACCGGTAAAACCACTTTCCTTAAATACATTGTAGAGAATACGCCCAAACGTTGTGTCGTGCTGGCGCCCACAGGTGTGGCTGCAATCAACGCAGGCGGTGTTACAATCCATTCTTTCTTCCAACTGCCACTGTGTCCTTATCTGCCTGATGTCAAAGAGTTGGTTAACGAGTACCAGATGCCGGATGCAAGGCGCCAGTTGCGTAAAGAGAAAGTAAAGATAATCAAGACACTGGACCTGCTTATAATAGATGAGATATCCATGGTGCGTGCAGACCTGTTGGATGCCGTTGATGCGGTAATGCGCCGATACAGACACAACAACCTGCCTTTTGGAGGAGTCCAGTTGCTCATGATAGGCGATGCTCACCAGTTGCCACCCGTCGTTACCGAACAGGATGAGCCTTGGTTAAAGAAAGTGTATCAATCACCTTTCTTTTTTCACTCCAAGGTCATGAGGCAACTCAAGTACATCACCATAGAACTGCAAACTGTTTACCGTCAATCAGATACATCATTTCTGGACATACTCAACAACATTAGAGGCGGAGTGATGGACAATGTCACATACCGTATGCTGAACAGCCGCCTGGATCCACGTTTCAATCCCGATGACAGTGTTGCGGTATCGGGCCAAAGATGGATTCGCTTGACCACTCACAACCGCCAGGCAGATAGCATAAACCAGGAGAAGATGGAAGCCCTGAAAACAAGGCCATACACATTTTACGCCGAGATTGAGGGTAACTTCCCCGAGAACACGCTCCCTGCTGAGAAGGTGCTCCAGCTCAAAGAAGGAGCGCAGGTGATGTTCTTGCGCAATGACTCCCGTGAGGGACGATACTACAACGGAAAGATTGCCACTGTAACCGATATTGACTACGATGAAGGCATCACAGTGACCGATGAAAACGGCGATGAAATCAAGGTTCCTATAGAAAAGTGGGAGAACATACAATATGAGATAGACAAAGAGACAAAAGAGATTGTACCTAAGGTTGAAGGTACATTCTCTCAGTATCCGCTACGGGCCGCGTGGGCTGTAACGATTCATAAGAGCCAGGGACTGACATTTGACAATGTAATTATCGATGCGGCATCGGCCTTTACATTCGGGCAGGTATATGTTGCTCTGTCACGTTGCCGTACACTTGAAGGCATTGTTCTTAGCAGCCCCATTTCACAATCCTGTCTGTTCAATAACAGTGATGTATCAGGATTCCATGAGCAGTTCCTTCCTGTATCCGAGATGGAAAGGCAACTGGAGGCATCGCGTGCAGAGTATTTCATGAACATACTCAAGGAGTGCTTCACTTTCAGTGAACTTGAAAGACTAACCGGTTGGGCAGGCGGAATATTCAATAACCATCTCAAGAACACCTACCCGGAACAGACCGCAAGGATGGAGGAGAACCGCCGCAAGATCAGGGATGTTGAGAAAGTTGCTGAGGTATTTCGTAGGGAACTGGACAGAATAGGACCAAACGACAAAACTCATCTTGTTGAGAGAGTTGAAAAAGCTGCCGGTTATTTCCTTCCGATACTGATCCAAGTGGCATCGGATGTAACACCAATCATGTCCGTATCTATCGACAATAAAGATGTAAAGAAATCCCTCACTGAGGCATCGGGCGAATTGCTACCTGAACTCTCCATGCATATTCAAAGTCTGAAAGAGATACAGGAAAACGGATTCAGCATTGAATCATATCTCAAAATAAGGAATGATTCCCTGTTGTCACCCAAGCCTAAAACATCGGTCAAAAAGATAAAAGAGCCTAAACCGGTTAAGGAGAAGATAGTAAAAGCCAAGCCCACCGTTGAGGAAATCTACTCCGACAACCGCCACCCCGAGCTCATTCAACCGCTCATAGACTGGCGAACCGAACAATACATGGCTCAAAACATCCGAGCTTACTGGGTTCTAACCCAGCGTACCCTCCTTGAAATAGCTGACACATGCCCATCGACCAAAGAGGAACTGTTGCAGGTAAACGGATTCGGCCCCGCAAAATGGAAACAGTACGGTGAGGAAATTCTGGAATTGATTGCCAAACACAAAAAATGATGCAATTGGGGCTGCCCCCTTTTGATCTATTCTAAATACCATTTATCATGAAACAAATGATTCATTGTTGTTTCACTTCCCACGAGGAGGTGATGTTCAGAAGCCCCGATGATGTAGGAACTTTTCTTAATATTCTGGCCTTATGCTCATGGAAGTACGGCGTTGATATCTTTGCCGATACAGAGATGTCCAATCATGTGCATCTTTTATTGTTTTCATCGGACAAAAAAGAGAACAGACTCTCTTTTGGAATCGCAGGCAAAACAGTACACAAAAACGGTTTCAACACACAAGGAGGAATCCTTTATTCCGATTCTAGTCAGCTTTCAGAATTTGTAAGTTCACTTAGGAGGAGATATACCTGGTTCTTTGTCCGGAAATATCATCGCAATGAAGGACGGATGGGTCAGAAATACTACTTCTCATTGGTAATTGAGGGTAATTACCATATGATTTCGGCCTGTAGTTATGTGTTGAGGAATGGTTTGCATCATGGTGTTTCCGGTACTGCTTTCATGTATCCCTACTCTTCAATCAACGATATGTTTGTTCCCGAACTGGGTAAGACCGACAGGCCATACCAAGGAAGCAATAGTTTAACAGAGTTTCGTAGAAACAAGTCCGGCCATTGGATTAAATCAACCTCCTTGAATAATAAGACTACTCATGGACTGTTTTTCCCCTTTGGTTATAGTCCGATAACAGACCGAAGTGACATGAAACAATATCTTCCCAGATATTCCGAGTGGCCCGATGAATGGGTAATGTCACCATCCGGAGTTTTCCTGAGGCCTTGCTTTGAACAACTCAGACAAACCGAGTTGTTGTTTGTTTCACCGGGAGCATTTGAATATAACATGTTCCGCAAGACCGATGAAAAGTGGATTCAGGAGCAGGATCAGGACAGAAATGGCAGACCTTCAGTACAGATTTCGAATATTGAGCCCCTTCATTCAGATGACGATATCAAAGATTATCTTTACAACGAGCGTTCCTCCACTTTCAAGAATACCAGAAGTGATATTGATCTTTGTGGTATTATAGACCGATTCATTTTACCGGAGTTCAAGGTGCAATCCATTTATCAATTGAATCCTGAAAAACGCTGGTCAATACACCGTATCCTCACCAATGATTTCCATGTGCAGGACATGCAGGCGCGGCGATGTCTTTTCCTCTGATGTGGCCGTACTTGCAAGTGTGGGGCTTGTGCGGGCGATTTTTTGCAAGTATGGCCTCAAAAATGGCCTCAACCTGCGTTTTTGCTGCCGTACTTGCGGGAAATGTGGTTTACAGAGCCACTGTGTGCAAGTACGGCCAGAAATGCGCGTTGCGGTGGGGGGATGGGCCTTTGTGGTGATGAGGATTGTAGTGGTAAAAATAGGTTCGCACGTGCGTACGTAATGCAAGGATACTTTGTTGGGTTAAAGTGTGTTAATCGTATTGCACATATAAAAAGACGCAATATCTTTGCAGTGTCTTAGTGAAGTAATACACCGATAAACAAAAGGGACAAACACAAAACAATATTATGATTACAATTAACAAACTTGCTTTCAGCTATGGCGATAACGTGGTGCTGAAAGACATTTCGATGAAACTTGAAGAGGGCCGTATCTACGGACTTCTGGGAGAAAACGGAGTAGGAAAGACCACTCTGCTCACCTTGCTTGCCGGTCTTAAAAAGGCCGCTGAAGGTTCTGTTGATATTGATGGTTATGTGCCATTTGACCGCAAACCTTCTTTTCTTTCCAAAATCTATTATCTGCCTGATGAGGTGGCTGCTGTAAAGGCAAAAGCCTTGGATTATGCAGCAGATCAGGGGCAGTTCTGGACCGGCTTTGACCTGGACAAGTTCCGCAAGATAATGGAGATATTTGAGAATGATGAGAAGATGCGCATGGACCGCATGTCTTACGGTCAGCTCAAGAAGACATACATCAGTTTTGCTCTTGCCTGCAATGCCAGTTATCTCCTGATGGATGAACCTACCAACGGCTTGGATATCCCATCCAAGGCACAGTTCCGCAAGGCTGTATCCAAATACACTTCCGATGATTCCACCCTGCTTATCTCCACTCATCAGGTCCGTGACCTTGAGGCCCTTATAGATCCCATCATCATTCTGGACCGCAGGGATGTACTGCTCAACGCATCTATTGATGAAATAACCCAGAAGCTCTATTTTGATTATTCATCAGCCATTGATGATGAGGCGTTGTATTCGGAAACAATTCCCGGAGGTTGCATACAGGTGCTTAAGAATACAACCGGCAGTGAGAGCAAAGTGAACATTGAGGCTCTGTTCAACACTGTTCACATGCACAAGGATCTTATTAAGGATATGTTTAATAATAAAAACGCATGACTATGGAAAATGAAGTATTCAGTCTGAACAGGTTCTGGCGTTATTTAAAGAGTGATTTTGACGCTTTCATATCCAAATATGGCATCACATTACTGGTAGTAAGCACTATGCCTATTACTTGTGATGTCTTTACCGGAGTCTTTTCATTAATGAACATGGGTAAATGGCAAGGCTTGGAGGTATATTCCCGATTGGCTTTCTTTGTTATGTTCGGCATGATACTGCTTATAAGTGCTCCTGCCAGGTTGTACGGACATCTTACAGATCGTAAGGAGGGTTCCGCTTTCCTTTTGCTGCCGGTTTCAAGACTTGAAAAGTATATCTCAATGATACTGATAACATGCATTATCCTGCCTTTTATCTTTATCCTTATCTATCTGGGATTGGATGTTATGGTCTGCATGTTTGATTCCACTACCGATGTATCAGTATTCAGTTTCATTTATTCACTTGAAGATTTTAAAGCAACCTTGGCAGGAGTGCCGGTTGAAAATCTGAGCAGATTATTGAATAATTTCGGATCACTTGCCAATCCGTATCTTTACATAGATGATATAATTCAGGTGTCACTTATTTTCCTTCTTGGTGCCATTATTTTTAAGACATCAAAAACAGGCAAGACAATGGGTAGCGTCATATTGATAAGTATGGCTTTTAAACTCGCTACTGCTCCCATACTCGCTCATATTACAAATATGGAAAATTTGTACCAGATGGGCAACGCCGGTTATCTGGACTATACATCTGAGGCGTTTGCTAATTCATACCCGTTTTATGCGTGGGTGTGGAGTCATCTCACTTTGATAGATACCATATGGGATAACATACTGAACTGCCTTCTGCTTTTCTTCATATGGTTCAGACTTAAAAGGATTAAACTGTAATTAAAAAAAGGACTATTATGGAATTCAATGAAAACAAACCAATCTATCTTCAGATAGCCGATGGAATCGCTGAAAAGATTCTGGGCGGTGAACTGAAAGAGGGAGACAGAATACTTTCTGTGAGGGAATTAGGCGCCGAATTGGGGGTAAATCCCAATACAGCCATGCGCAGTTATGAAAAACTGACAATGGACGGCGTCATATTTAATCAGCGTGGTATAGGATACTTTGTGGCCGATGGCGCCAAAGAGGTAGTTTTGCGTAACATGCGGGCCGATTTCTTGCAGAATGAGGTACCCATCATAAAACGCAAGATGGAATTGCTTCAACTAAAAGTGTCGGATTTAGGATTAGGTTAGGTTCTATTGTTGTTTTTCGTGACAAACAAGTAATCCATGTAAAAACACAGTCATTTGGCATTGGTGACGGTTCTTTTTGTGAATAAAAGAACCGTCATATTTGTTTCCCTTATGTATATCTTTTCGTATCTTCGTGACAATCTAAAAAATATCCACTATGGGCAGATCATACAAAGGCGGTGTCCGTCTTAACCGCAGGACAATGACGGACCTTGTTACAGACTGGTTCCGTGACAATCAGGAGAGTTCCATCAGCATCAAAAGGCTGTATGATGAGCTTAAACTCAAGACGCATCCCATGCGTTCCATGTGTCTGGATATCGTTCTGGAGCTGCTTGATGACGGTTTCCTCAAGGAGAAAGACGGGCAGTTCCAGCTTATGCAGAAGAGCAAGTTCCTGGAGGGCGTGCTACAACGTCGTGTGGGCGGCAAGAACTTCCTGGTGCCCGATGACGGCAGTGAGAATGTCTTCGTGGCTGAGCGTAACTCGGCCGGTGCAGTAAACGGTGACCGCGTCAAGGTTGTGCTGTTTGCCCGTAAGCCGCACTCAGGCCTTGAAGGTGAGGTTACGGAGATTCTCAAACGTGCCAAGGATACATTTGTAGGCACGCTCCAGGTAAAAGGCAAGTTTGCCTATCTTGTTACACCCGATAAATCCGATAAGGACATCTACATACCTCTGTCCAGCCTCAAGAAGGGCCGTGACGGAGAGAAAGCCGTAGTGAAGGTGGTTGAGTGGCCCGATACCCCTGACCGCAACCCCGTAGGTAAGGTAATAGACATACTTGGTGCTGCCGGTGAGAACAATACTGAGATGCACGCCATCCTGGCTGAATACGGACTGCCTTACAGCTACCCGGAGAATGTGGAACAGGCTGCAGAGGATATCCCATCGGAGATAACTGATGCCGCACTTGCCGGCCGTGAGGATTTCCGTAACGTAACCACATTCACCATTGACCCGCGTGATGCCAAGGACTTTGATGACGCCCTCTCCATCCGTCCCATCAAGAAGGGCCTTTGGGAGGTAGGTGTCCATATTGCCGATGTAAGCTATTACGTTCAGGAGGGCAGTATCATAGATAAGGAGGCATTCAAGCGTGCCACATCAATATATCTGGTGGACCGCACCATACCCATGTTGCCTGAGAAACTCTGCAACAATCTCTGTTCACTGCGTCAGGATGAAGAAAAACTCACCTACTCCGTGATACTTGAGATGACTGATGCCGGCGTGGTAAAACGCTCCCGCATAGCACGCACGGTAATCCGCAGTAACCGTCGTTTTGCGTATGAGGAGGTTCAGGCCATAATTGAACGTGAGCAGCAGGGCGGCAAGGATCCTCTCCCCGGCGATGAGTTCAAGCAGGAGATAATGACCCTTGACAGCCTGGCCAAGATACTGCGTCAAAAGCGTTTTGCCGATGGCGCACTCAGCTTTGACCGTGTTGAGGTACGCTTTGACATAGATGAGAAAGGACATCCCGTAAGCGTATTCTTCAAGGAGTCAAAGGATGCCAATCAGCTTGTGGAGGAGTTTATGCTTCTGGCCAACCGCACCGTAGCGGAGTTTGTGGGCAAAGTCAAGGGTGGCAATCCCAAGACCTTTGTATATCGCGTACATGATGAGCCGGACCCCGAGCGTATGGAGAACCTGCAGAATTTCGTTGCCAAGTTCGGCTACAAACTCAAGGCCACGGGTGATCCTGTGGATATGGCCAAATCCATGAACAAGATGCTTTCCGAGGTCAAGGGCAAGAAAGAGCAGGAACTCATTGAGACCATTTCAATCCGTTCAATGCAGAAGGCCTGCTATACCACAGAGAACATCGGTCACTATGGTCTTGCATTCAAGTTCTATACGCACTTTACATCGCCTATACGCCGTTATCCGGACCTTATGGTACACCGTCTGCTCACCCGCTACATAGGTGGCGGACGCAGCGTGAGTCAACCCAAGTATGAGGAGTACTGTGAACACTGCTCCGGTCGTGAACAGCTGGCAGAGCAGGCTGAGCGCGCCAGTATCAAGTACAAGCAGGTGGAATATATGGCTGACCGCATGGGTCAGGTCTTCGATGCCGTCATCAGCGGTGTTACGGAGTGGGGAATTTACGCTGAAATCATAGAAAACAAGTGTGAAGGCATGATCCCGATACGCTCACTTGGCGGTGATTACTTTGAGTTTGATGAGAAGAACTACTGCCTCATAGGCCAACGTACCCGCAAACGCTACCGTCTGGGTGACCACGTAAAGGTCAAGGTGGCCCGCTGCAACCTGGAGAAGAAACAGATGGATTATGAACTGGTATCGGCCGATGAGTAAATGCTTGACAAAAAAGTGATATTTTTGCAAAAAAGAAGGATATGAAGAACATAAAAGAAGAGATAGCACAGTCAATAGCCACCAAGCAGGCTATTCTTGATAATGAAGAGCTTCTGGCCAAGATAGCTCAGGCTGCAGAGATAATGACCGATGCATACCGTAACGGTCACAGCGCCCTATTGGCCGGCAACGGAGGTTCTGCTGCCGATGCACAGCATCTGGCAGGTGAACTGGTCAATCAGTTCTATTTTGCCCGTCCCGGTATCCCTGCCCATTCTCTCAGCACAGATACATCAGTGATGACCGCTATCGGTAATGACATAGGTTACAAATATCTGTTCTCAAGGCAGATTGAGGCCCAGGGTTCCAAAGGTGATGTCTTTATAGGCATTTCCACATCAGGAAACTCAGAGAATATCGTTGAGGCACTCAAGGTTTGCCGTGAGAAGGGTATCACCTCAATAGGTCTTACCGGTAACAAACCTTGTAAGATGGATTCTCTTGCAGACCTCTGCATCAAGGTTCCTTCTGATTGCACTCCACGTATCCAGGAATCACATATACTGATAGGCCATATCATCTGCGCCATAGTTGAGGAGAACCTTTTCGGTAAAAAGTGATGTTTGATGCGGTCATTCTTGCCGGTGGATTGGGCACGCGCCTGCGCAGTGTGGTGAGCGATGTCCCCAAGTGTATGGCTCCCGTCGGGGGCCGTCCTTTCCTTGAGTGGCTGCTTGCATGGATTGAGCCGTTCCGTCCCAGTAAGATTGTGCTTTCATTAGGCTATCTCTCAGAAACGGTTACTGATTGGTTACAGCACACCTTGAAGGATTATCCCATTCCCATCGAGTGGGTCATTGAAGAGACTCCCCTTGGCACCGGTGGAGGCATAAAACTGGCTCTTTCAAAGGTTACAGCCCCGCAATGTGTCATTCTTAACGGTGATACGTTCTTTGATGTTGACCTTAACGCCCTGTGCCGGCAGCGCGAGAGCAGTGCGGCTCCTCTTGCCGTTGCACTCAAGCCTATGGAACGTTTTGAACGTTATGGTTCTGTTACTGTTGATTCAGAAAACCATATCAGTTCATTCAATGAGAAGCGTTACTGTGAGAAAGGTCTTATAAACGGGGGTGTTTACTGCATGGACTGTAGTGCCGGTCTGCTTGACGGTAAACCTGATAAGTTCTCTTTTGAGAAGGATGTCCTGGAGCCTGAATCAGCTAAGGGAGGTTTATGCGGATTCATCTCTGACGGCAGTTTCATTGACATAGGCATTCCTGAGGATTACGCTCTGGCTCAGACTTTCCTTCCTGCAAACATAAGATTATGATTATCCCTGATTCTCTGCTCCAAAAGTGTGATACCCTGTTCCTTGACCGTGACGGGGTAGTGAACGTATGGCTTCCGGGTGATTATGTCAAGAGCTGGCAGGAGTTCCGTTTCAATCCTGGATTTCTCGATTTCATCGGCAGATATTCAGCGTCATTCAAGCATATATTCATAGTTACAAACCAGCGCGGTGTAGGCAAGGGGCTGATGACTATGGCACAGCTTGAGGATATCCATTCACGTATGCTTAAGGCAATTACTGACGCAGGCGGCAGGATAGACCGTATTTACCTGTGTACATCAGTTGATGACAGTGACCCTATGCGCAAGCCTAACACAGGGATGGCCCGGCAAGCCATGAAAGATTATCCGGATATCAGCATGGAACATTCCCTTATGATAGGCGACCAGCCTTCTGACCGCGGGTTTGCCGATAAATGCGGTATGGATTTCCTGCTCTGGGAGTAATTTATTCAGCAGCTTTCCTTACAGACCTTGTCATATTTGACCAGGCGTACTGTTTCTTCTCTGAGAGTATTCCCTCTGTAAACTGGTCCTGACGGCTGTTCTCAAAGAAATCCACCAAGGCATCAGCTATTTGGGCAGCATCAGGTTCAACTACATATCCTACCTTGCCGTCCGGTACAATCTCAGCCAGACCGCCCACGTTTGTTACCAGCATGGGTTTCTCAAAGTGATAGGCTATCTGTGTCACGCCGCTCTGTGTAGCTGATTTGTAAGGCTGTACTATAATATCGGCTGCCCCAAAGCAGTAACGAACCTCACTGTCAGGTACAAAGTCACTTTTCCATACAATCATACCCTCCAATCCAAGTTCCTTCTCCATCTCAAAGTATTTCTCTGATCCGCTGTAGAATTCGCCGGCTACTATCAGCTTTACATTCATCTTGCGGAAACGGCTGTCAGCGTATGCCTTGAGCAGCAGGTCCAGCCCCTTGTAGTCACGGATCAGCCCGAAAAACAGCATATAACGTTGCCCAGGGTCCAGTTCAAGGAACTTAAGTGCCTCCTCACGTGATGCCTTAAGGCCGAAGTTGTCATACAGGGGATGGCGGCAGAACACCCTGGGCTTTACGGTGTCAAACTGATTCAGATCCTCAAGGACAGAATCAGACATAGCCACAAAACCGTCCACGGAACGTGTGAAATACCGGCCAAAGAGACGGTCACCCGGACGATGCTCATGCGGGATTATATTGTCAAGGATTGAAACCACTCTTGTCTTGCCGCCACGCTTTACAATGCGTGCCACATGCCCCAGACAGGGAGCCATGAACGGCAGCCAGAACTTTATGACAAGAATATCAGGCTGCAAGGCTCTGATGGCACGGCCGGTCTTGCCCCAGCTTAACGGATTTATGGAGTTCAGAGTGCGTACAATCTTAAGGCAAGAGGGTGCTGGTTCTGTTGAGTATTGTGTCTTGCCGGGAAACAGGAATGAAGGGTACTGGAGCGTAAAGGTATATATGCAGACATCGTTGCCTTCAGCAGCGAATTCACGTGCCAGACGCTCATTATAAACTGCCAATCCGCCACGATACGGCCATGCTGTTCCGAGTATTACTATCTTCATTTGTTCATTCATTTATTTTTGCAAACGTAACAAAAAAAGAAACAAATAGTGAATCTAATTAGGGTAATGGGGATAAAAATAGTACTTTCGCAATCAAGAAACATTTTTTATGGATAAGAAAAAGTATTTTAAATATCTGCCTTATCTGGCAGCGTTGATAATTTTTGCAATTATTGCTTGCGTGTATTGTGCTCCTGTATTTGATGGTAAAGAACTGTATGCCGGTGATAATATTCATTTTAGGGAAGCAGTACATGAATCAATTAAGTATCATGAGGATACTGGCAACTATACATGGTGGACAGGTTCCATGTTTTCCGGAATGCCTAATTATCAGATTGGTGGTGGTAATTTCAAGTCAAACAATTTGATGACACCATTATTAAAGATTCTGCATCCTTCTCATAATACAAGACTTCCTCTTGTACTTATGCTTTATTTCTGCTGTTTCTTCATTTTGTTGCGTTCTTTTAATGTTGACCGATGGCTTTCTATCGTAGGCGGTCTTGCCATAGGATTCTCCTCATATTTTTTCATAATTGAACCGGCAGGGCATCATACAAAAGCATGGTCTATAGCATTGATGTCGGTGGTTGTGGCAGGATTCATTTTCATATTCCATCAGAAAAAGTATGGTCTTGGAGCATCACTCACTATGATTTTCATGTCGATGGGGTTCTATCCTCATCCGCAGATGGCCTACTATATTTTTATGTTCATGGGAGTTTTGTATTTGACAGAACTATATATGCATATAAAAGAGAAACGGTATAAAGACCTGATATTGGGTTCTGTCATATTCTTATTTTCTATACTTATAGGAATGGGAACGGGCTCTTCCAGAGTACTTGTCAACAAAGAATATGTAAAAGAAACCATGCGTGGTGGACATTCTGATCTGGTTTCTGACAATAATGTTGATGATCCTAAAGGTTTGAGTCTGGAATATGCTACTGCATGGAGTTACGGTATTGATGAGTCTCTCACATTTATGATTCCCGGATTTATGGGAAATGCATCAGGTTATGATGTGGGAACAGACTCTGAGTTGTACCGCCAACTATCTGCAAAAGGATTATCCAGTTCAGGTGCCAGACAGTTTTGTATGTCCGCTCCTACATATTGGGGTGAGCAGCCTTTTACATCAGGTCCTGTATATGCGGGTGCCGCCGTATGCTTCCTGTTCGTTTTGGGATTACTGCTTGTAAAGGGTCCGTATAAATGGGCATTACTTATTTGTACTGTTTTATCTTTTATGTTGTCATGGGGTAAAAACATGATGTGGTTTACGGAACTATTTTACAATTGGTTTCCCATGTACAGCAAGTTCCGAACGGTTTCATCCATTCTGATAGTTGCTGAGATAACAGTTCCCCTACTTGGTTTTATGGCTATAAAACAGATAATGGATGGAGAGATTGAACGCAGGGAACTAAACCGTAGCATCTATGTTGCGGCAGGAGTTACTGGTGGTATATGTCTTTTGTTGGCGTTGTTAGGAGGGTCATTGCTATCATTTACATCATCATATGACTCAGCTCTTGTGACTGAATTCCATAATGCGGGTGCTGATTGGATTTATCCTTTAATTATAGATGAACGTGCATCAATTTTGCGGAGTGACTCTTTCCGTTCGTTGTTGTTTATCATTTTGACTGCAGGCACAATCTGGCTGTTTGCCAATAAAAGGATCAAAAAGGTTTGGATGATAGCTATACTTGGAATAATAGTAGTTGCAGATATGTGGCCTATTGATAAACGTTTCTTCAATGACAGCAATTTCGTATCTTCCAAGCAGTTCCAAAGCGGATTTACAATGCAGCCTTATGAGAAAGCGATATTGGCTGATAATGATCCGCATTTTAGAGTACTGAATCTGACATCCAACACTTTCAATGATTCACGTACATCATATTATTTGAAATCGATAGGTGGTTACAGTGCCGCTAAATTGCGTCGTTATCAGGATATAATTGATGTTTATCTTTCAAAATTTAATCTTGATATCGTGAGCATGCTTAACGGCAAATACATTATTACAACCGATAAAGATGGAAAAGTAACCCCAATGCGTAATCCAGGTGCCATGGGTAATGCATGGTTCGTGTCTTCGCTTAATCTTGCTGCTACTCCTCAGGAAGAGTGTTCTGCATTGGGTGATGTAGATCTTTCCAATACAATAATTGTAGGTGATGATTACAAACAGTTTGTTGAGGGATTTAAATCTGCAGCTCCAGGCAGTGCCATTGAACTTACCAGTTATGCTCCTGATGTGCTCACCTATAAGTCACAGTCATCAGCTGATGGTACCGTTGTTTTCTCAGAGATATTCTATCCTAACGGTTGGAAGGCATATATTGATGGAAAACCTGCAGATATCTTCCGTGCAAATTATCTGTTGCGTGCCATGAACATTCCGGCAGGAAACCACGAGATACGTATGGAGTTCAGGCCTGACAGTGTTGCCAAAGGAGATGCAATATCAGTTGCGTGTGTCCTGATAATGTATGCTATCATTCTGGGTTTGATAGCAGGAACTCTAATAAAGAGAGGTCGTCAGCGTAAGTCAGCTTGATATTCCGTTCGCTTCCGCGTACAATGCCTACCTTCTCATTGGGGAGATAGCGCAGCACCGTGCCGCAGTCATCGGTGGCTGTAAAATGCGGATCCTGCAAAGCTATTCTGTAAGCCTCCTGTATTGTATTCTGGCGGAATCCCTGCGGGGTCTGCATCCTCCACAGCAGGCTGCGGTTTTGGATAGTTTCCATGTGTGTTCCCTGGGCATCACATTGCACGATGGTATCCACTGTAGGTATTGCCACGTCAACAGCATTATATGTCTCCATTGCCTTGAGTGCATCAGAAATGATGCGTTCCGATACCAATGGGCGGGCTGCATCGTGGAAAAGCATAACCAGATCCGGTTTGTTGCTGAAATGGCGTACTGCGGCCAGACTGGAGTCAAAACGCTCCTTTCCACCGGGCAATACGGCA
This sequence comes from uncultured Bacteroidales bacterium, assembly GCA_902774275.1. Taxonomy (GTDB): domain Bacteria; phylum Bacteroidota; class Bacteroidia; order Bacteroidales; family Bacteroidaceae; genus Colenecus. Next base: position 6,940 of record CACYHN010000004.1, on the reverse strand, counting down.
GTAACCTTGGTCCAGTTGTTGGCTTTTACAATATCCTGTACCTTACCGATGAATTCAGTTGCTGTGACTATTACCACCTGATCTATTCCGGGGTGATTGCAGAAAGTCTGTACGGAGTGTTCCAAAACAGTCTTTCCACCCAGAAGCAGGAACTGCTTGGGGGTGGAAAGGCCGGTTCTTGAACCGGAGCCTGCTGCCAGTATTACAGCTACGGTCTCCATATCTTATTGTTTCAGCAAACTTCGCTACCTGGTTTTACGGGTCGCTGTACTGTAGTTACAGCCAGTGTGCCGTCTGCGTCAAGGGCGCTAAGGATCATGCCTTGGCTCTCGCGGCCCAGTATCTTGCGTGGTGCAAGGTTGGCAATGAAGCAAACCTGTTTGCCTACCAGATCCTCGGGGTTGTAGTAGTTGGCTATACCGGAGAGGATGGTGCGGCCTCCCAGTCCGTCATCTATCTTGAACTGGAGCAGTTTGTCAGACTTGGGAACCTTGATGCACTCAAGTACTGTACCAACGCGGATATCCAGTTTCTCAAACTCCGGGAACTGGATGTTTTCCTTGATGGGTTTGGCAGGCTGTGCGGCTGCGGCAGCCTTCTCGTTCTCCTCCTTGCGCTTGAGCAGTTTTTGGATCTGAGCCTCAATCACGTCATCCTCAATCTTTTCAAACAGCAGTTCGGGCTTATTCAGCTTATGGCCGGCGGGCAGCAGGTCAATGGCACCCAAGCGGTCCCACTGGGCACCCTCCAGAGCAATCATGCCGCGTAGTTTCTCACTTGAGAACGGCAGGAACGGCTCAAATGCTATTGCCAGGTTGGCAACCAGCTGGAGTGATATGTTAAGGATGGTTTCAACGCGCTTCATATCAGTCTTGGCCAACTTCCAGGGCTCTGTATCGGCCAGGTACTTGTTACCTATGCGGGCCAGGTTCATGGCCTCCTTCTGTGCCTCACGGAACTTGAAGTTGTCAAGTAGTGACTCAAGCTGCTGCTTTACATCGGCAAACTCCTTAAGGGTCTCGCGGTCATAGTCTGTAAGTTCACCGCACTCTGGAACAACGCCGTCAAAATATTTCTGTGTGAGTACCAGCGCACGGTTTACAAAGTTTCCGTAGATGGCTACAAGTTCATTGTTATTGCGTGCCTGGAAATCCTTCCAGGTAAAGTTGTTATCCTTGGTCTCAGGAGCATTGGCGGTAAGCACGTAACGCATTACGTCAGCCTTGCCGGGGAAATCCTCCAGATATTCATGTACCCATACGGCCCAGTTGCGTGATGTTGAGATTTTGTCATCCTCCAGGTTCAGGAACTCGTTGCTGGGTACGTTGTCGGGCAGGATGAATGAACCCTCAGCCTTAAGCATTGAGGGGAATACAATGCAGTGGAACACTATATTGTCCTTACCGATAAAGTGAATCAGACGGGTTTCAGGGTCTTTCCACCAGGTCTCCCAGCTGCCGCGCTCGGGATGTGCATCGCAGAACTCCTTGGTGTTGCTTATGTAACCTATGGGAGCGTCAAACCATACGTAGAGTACCTTACCCTCGGCACCCTCTACCGGTACGGGAATACCCCAGTCAAGGTCACGGCTCACGGCACGGGGCTGCAGGCCCATGTCAAGCCAGCTCTTGCACTGACCGTAAACATTTGGACGCCACTCCTTGTGCTCCTGCAGGATCCACTTCTCAAGCCACTCCTGATACTGCTCCAGGGGCAGATACCAGTGTGTAGTCTCCTTCATCACGGGCTTGCTGCCGCTTACGGTACTTACCGGATTGATAAGTTCAGTGGGTGAGAGTGATGTACCGCACTTCTCGCATTGGTCACCATATGCATGGTCGTAGTGGCAGTGAGGGCACTCACCGGTGATATAACGGTCAGCCAGGAACATCTTGGCCTCCTCATCGTAGTACTGCTCGCTGGTCTTCTGGATGAATTTTCCGGTATCGTACAGCTTACGGAAAAAGTCCGATGCCACCTTATGGTGTACAGGAGAACTGGTTCGTCCGTAGATATCATATGATATGCCCATACCCTTGAAGGTATCCTTCATCTGATAGTGGTAGCGGTCAATGATCTCCTTGGGTGTTACGCCCTCTTTCTTGGCGCGGATGGTGATGGGCACTCCGTGCTCGTCACTGCCTCCAATGAACATCACGTCAACCTTCTTGAGACGTTGGTAACGGACATAAATATCGGCCGGAACGTATGCGCCTGCCAGGTGGCCTATGTGCAGCGGGCCGTTGGCGTAGGGCAGTGCCGATGTAACCAGAATCCTCTTGTAATCTTTCATATTATCAGTTCGTTTTTACAGAGTGCAAAGGTAATAAAAATTATTTTCCCCACGAGGCTCGGTCTAAACTTCGGTAACCTATGGCTTCAGCAATATGCTGGGGTTGGATGGTGCGGGAGCCTTCCATGTCGGCGATGGTGCGGGCAACCTTGAGGATACGGTCGTAAGCGCGGGCAGAGAGGTTCAGCCGGTTCATGGCCTCTCCTAAGATATGTATTGCAGCCGGTTCAGCCTGAGCATACCGTCTGAGCAGGCGGGAATCCATCTGCGCATTGCAATAAATACCCTTTTCATCGGTAAATCTGGCAGCCTGCACGTTTCTGGCAGCAATGACGCGTTCACGTATTTCTGCGCTGCTTTCTCCCTGCTGTTGTGATGAAATATCTTCAAAACCTACAGGCAGGATCTCACATTGCAGGTCAAAGCGGTCCATTAGTGGGCCTGATACTCGCCCAAGATAGCGTTCTATTATGGTAGGGGTGCAATGGCATTCCTTGGTGGGGTGGTTGTAGTAGCCACAGGGACAGGGATTCATTGAAGCTACCAACATGAATGATGCTGGATATTCTACTCTGTACTTTGCCCTGGATATTACGATAGTACGGTCTTCAAGGGGTTGGCGCAAAACCTCAAGTGCACTGCGGGTGAACTCAGGCAGTTCATCAAGATAGAGAACGCCATTGTGAGCCAGGCTAATCTCACCGGGCTGAGCATTGCTGCCGCCACCTGTAAGAGCCACATTGGTGATTGTATGATGCGGATGTCTGAAGGGGCGTTCGCTTATAAGGGCTGCCCCGTGGCCGGTAAACCCGGCCACAGAGTGTATCTGTGTAGTCTCAATGCTCTCCTCTTCTGTGAGCGGTGGCAGGATGGATGGTAAGGCTCTGGCCATCATGGACTTACCGCTGCCGGGAGGGCCTACCATGATTATATTGTGTGAGCCTGCGGCTGCCACTTCAAGGGCACGTTTTACCGCTGTCTGTCCTTTGACATCGGCAAAATCAGAATATGTGTGTGATGTACCGGGTTCAAAAGAAACACATGAACGCTCAGTTACAGTGATGTGCCCGGGTGCCTGGTTCAAAAGGTCCACCACTTCACGTATGTTACGTGCGCCATACACCTCTATGCCGTCTATGACGGCAGCCTCTGGTGCGTTCTGTACAGGCAGTATTATGCCTTTGAACCCTTCACTTCTGGCTCGGATAGCCATGGAGAGTGCGCCTTTGACCGGTTGCAATGTTCCGTCCAGGCTGAGTTCACCCATAATCACGTAATCATTGAGCATAGCGGCATTCAGTTCACCTACAGCAGCCATAATGCCTATGGCCAGAGGCAAGTCATAAGCCGCACCCTCCTTGCGTATATCGGCAGGAGCCATATTGATGATGATCTGGCATGAAGGGAACTTGTAGCCGTTTACCTGGAAAGCCGACACTATGCGTTCATGGCTCTCCTTGACAGCACTGTCAGGCAATCCTACAAGAAAGAATCTGATACCGCGCGATGTACTCGCTTCAATTGTCACGATGTATGCGTCTATCCCTTGGACAGCCGCACCGAAAACTTTGATAAGCATGGTTAAGAATTGGTATTAATAAAGTTGATATTATAGCAATTACAAGGTTATTTCTTTTTATTGTTTTTCTGTTTCTTTTCTGGTTGAGGTAATATTCTGTTTAATTCATTATCCAAATCATCGAATGAGGCGGTATGGAACATAACTCTTTTTGATCCGGAACAAATTATAAAATAAGGAAGACTTTTTATAAAACAGTTTCTGATAACCGTACTTTCCCATCCCTTGTTGTCAATATATGAGAACCAGTCTAAAGTGTCATTCTTTATTGTTTCCTTCCACCTTTCAGTATTTACATCGATTGAGACATCGGCAATATACAGCTTACGGTCAGAATATTTTACTCTGAGCGAATCCATTGCCCTACGGGCAGACAACCCTTCATCACCGGTCCAAGTGGCCCAAACGCATAGAAGCAGATGATTTGAGGAACCTCCCACCTCTGAGAATATGAAAGATTGTCCTAAAGAGTCTTTTACGCTCCAGGAGTTAAGATTGGTGTTACTTGGCACTTCACCTCTGAACTCTGTCTTAATGGCTGTAATGTAAGGAGAATCCTGCATTTTGCCGCTCATTCTGGAAATGAGTGGAATGATGGATTTCTCTTCAATATGATATTTTTGAACCAAATGTTCAAATATCATGTACGGGATAGCCTCCAGGAAAGGATCCATGGTAATAAATGAATCTATGCGTTCTATGCTTTGCTGCAATGAAGTATCACCCTGGGATTCAACATAGAATGATTGGTACATGTCATTGCAATACCCTCCATTTACATAGAACAGGCTTGTGTCAGACGGGATTGTTATGGTTGACTCTACATTCTTATCGGCAAACACCGGATGACGGCGGCCGTCAGGCAGAATCAGAATGAGAGTTGTAGCCGTATCCGGCTTGAAAGACCACTTGAAATGTCCTTCCTTGCAGAAAATAGTATCTATCCTCTCAAAACGGGAGTCCAATCCTACTACCAGAATTGAATCCGTACCATCCTGAACCGTTCCATACAATATGAACCTGTCCTTGTGCCTGCCGCATGATACTGACAGGAACAGCACAAAGAGAGTCAATATTGCATAAAACCTTGATTTCATGGGCAGATACGGTTACTTGGCGGCACGTTTGCGCTCCAGTTCGCTAAGTATGATCTTACGCATACGCATGCTCTTGGGAGTAACCTCTACGTACTCATCGTTCTTGATGTACTCCAGAGCCTCCTCAAGTGAGAATATCACGGGAGGAGCTATGTGGGCCTTTTCATCAGCACCGCTGGCACGCATGTTGGTAAGCTGCTTGCTCTTGGTTACGTTGATTACCAGGTCTTTCTCATGAACGTGCTCACCAACCACCTGACCTGCATAAACCTGATCCTGCGGGTTCACAAAGAACTTGCCGCGGTCCTGCAGCTTGTCAAGTGCATATGCAAACACCGTTCCGGTCTCCATGGCAACCATAGAACCGTTTGTGCGGCGCTCAATGTCACCCTTGTAAGGCTGATACTCCTTGAAGCGGTGTGCCATTACGGCCTCACCTTGTGAAGCGGTAAGGACGTTTGTTCTAAGGCCGATAATACCGCGTGAAGGGATCTCGAACACAATGACCACGCGGTCACCCTGGGTATCCATTGATGTCATCTCACCCTTGCGCTTGGTAGCCAGGTCAATCATCTTGCTGGCAAACTCCTCCGGCACGCTGATGGTAAGTTCCTCGATAGGCTCACAGTTCTTGCCGTCTATCTCCTTCATGATAACCTGGGGCTGACCAACCTGCAGTTCATAGCCCTCACGGCGCATGGTCTCAATAAGGATTGAAAGATGCAGCACGCCACGGCCTGAAACTATCCATTTGCCGTCCTCCTCGGTACGGCGTACGCGCAGGGCCAGGTTCTTGTCAAGCTCCAGGTTCAAGCGGTCCTGGATATGGCGTGATGTAACATATTTTCCTTCCTTGCCAAAGAAAGGTGAGTCATTTATTGAGAAGAGCATACTCATGGTAGGCTCGTCAATAGCGATAGGTGGCAGTGGATCCGGATTCTCCGCATCGCAGATGGTATCACCTATCTCAAACTTGTCAAGTCCTACGATAGCGCATATATCACCGGCCTCTACGGTAGGAACGCGCTTGCGCCCCATTCCCTCAAAGGTATGCAATTCCTTTATCTTGACCTTCTCCTTGCTGCCGTCACGGTGTGACAGAGTGCAGGTCATACCCTCGTTCAGGATACCGCGGTTTACACGGCCTACTGCTATGCGGCCGGTGTATGATGAGTAGTCAAGTGATGTGATAAGCATCTGGAGTGTGCCCTCCTCCTGCTTGGGAGCAGGGATATGCTCAATTATTGCATCGAGCAGGGGCAGTATGTTGTCTGTAGGCTGTTTCCAGTCAGTGCTCATCCAATTCTGCTTGGCAGAGCCGTAGAGTACGGGGAAATCAAGCTGTTCCTCAGTGGCATCGAGAGCGAACATAAGGTCAAACACCATCTCATATACCTCATCGGGGCGGCAGTTGGGCTTATCTACCTTATTTACTACAACAATAGGCTTGAGGCCAATCTGCAGAGCCTTCTGCAGCACGAAGCGGGTCTGGGGCATGGGGCCTTCAAAAGCATCCACCAGAAGGATGCAGCCATCGGCCATGTTGAGTACACGCTCCACCTCACCGCCAAAATCGGAGTGTCCCGGAGTGTCAATGATGTTAATCTTGGTATCCTTATATGTAATGGAGACGTTCTTGGAGAGAATGGTTATACCACGCTCGCGCTCCAGATCGTTGTTGTCAAGCATCAGTTCACCTTTGGCCTGGTTGTCACGGAACAGGTGTCCGGCAAGCATCATCTTGTCAACCAGGGTGGTCTTTCCGTGGTCAACGTGGGCAATAATTGCGATGTTTCTTATGTTCATATTGTATGTTTAGTTTATCCTTTTTTATGCCTGATTTTTTGCTCCAACCCTTCCAAGTTGATTTGCGGTGCAAAGTTACGGGAAAAATGTTAGATTTTTCATTGTGTATTAAAAAAGAAGATATAACTTTGCGCCCGCTAAACGAGTTTTCACATTATTTTTAAG
>CACYHN010000003.1 GCA_902774275.1 uncultured Bacteroidales bacterium | reverse complement strand
AAGGACCAACTTCGATAACGGTGCATGGAACATTCTTTCCATCAGCACCGAAGACCGATGTCATACCGATCTTTTTTCCTAATAATCCTGGCATTTCAATTAAAATTTAGTTACTGTAAAAATTGTTTCAAAACTAACACATCAAACCTTGATCTCAACCTCTACACCGCTGGGAAGCTCAAGCTTCATCAGTGCGTCAACTGTCTTGGCTGTTGAGCTGTAGATATCGATCAGTCTCTTGTAAGAAGAGAGCTGGAACTGCTCACGTGACTTCTTGTTGACGAATGTTGAACGGTTTACAGTGAAGATACGCTTGTGTGTAGGAAGTGGAATAGGTCCGCTTACAACAGCACCGGTAGCCTTTACTGTCTTAACGATCTTCTCTGCTGACTTGTCAACGACATTGTGGTCGTAAGACTTCAGTTTGATTCTGATTTTCTGACTCATTGTTTAATTATTAAATTGTTTGTATTCATTTTTTGCGGCTTCCGATAAGAGTCATTTGCTATCTGAAACCGCGTTCTCTCTTATACCTTTTAAATATTAAAGGAGTGAAACGTTACCACCGTTCTCTTCAACAACCTGACGGGCAAGAGCCTTGGAAACCTCAGCATGACGCTCGTAAGACATTGATGAAGTAGCACGACCTGAAGTAATTGTACGCAGAGCTGTTACATAACCGAACATCTCAGCCAGAGGTACATGTGCCTTGACAACCTTGGCACCAGAATGGTTTGTCTCCATTCCTTCTACCTGACCGCGACGCTTGTTAAGGTCACCGATAACGTTACCCATGCTCTCCTCAGGTGTTACAACCTCAAGTGCCATGATAGGCTCGGTCAGACCGGGAGCGGCCTTGACACAAGCGTTACGGAACGCATTGGTTGCGCAAACCTCAAATGAGAGGGCATCTGAATCAACCGGGTGATACTTACCGTCAAGAACAGTAACCTTAAGTGAATCCATAGGAGCACCCATCAGGACACCGTTCTTCATGGCATTGGTAAAGCCCTTCTCGATAGCAGGCAGGTAGGTCTTAGGCAGTGCCTCACCCTTGGTAGAATCGATAAACTGGAGACCTCCCTTCCAATCAGGATCGGCAGGACCGATTTCAACGACGATGCAAGCGTAGTGACCTTTACCACCAGTCTGCTTACGACCCTGGTTGCACTCTACGCCGAATTCACGTTTCAGACGGTCTATGATAATATCAAGGTGGAGCTCACCCATACCTGAGATCAGAGTCTGACCTGACTCCTCATCAACCTTAACGGTAAATGTGGGATCCTCTTCTGCCAGACGTGCCAGACCGTCAGAGAGCTTGCTCATATCCTTCTCGGTCTTGGGCTCAACAGCGATGCTGATTACAGGATCCGGGAAGTCCATGCTCTCAAGTACCAACGGTGCGGTCTCATCGCAGAGAGTATCACCGGTACGGATATCCTTAAGAGCAACAACTGCACCTATATCACCGGCAGCAACCTCATCAACCTGAATCTGCTTCTTTGAATACATCTGGAAAAGACGGCTTACACGCTCCTTCTTGCCTGAACGGGTATTGAAGATGTAGCTTCCGGCAGTCACCTTACCTGAATATACTCTGAAGAAGATAAGACGACCTACATAGGGATCAACTGCAATCTTGAATGCAAGAGCTGCGGTCTTCTCATCAGATCTGGGATCACGGTGAGTGAGCTCATCTGAACCAGGCAGGAAACCATCCACACCACCGCAATCGATAGGTGAAGGAAGGAATGCGCATACATAGTCAAGCAGAGGCTGAACACCCTTGTTGCGGAAAGATGTGCCGCAAACAACAGGAACCAGCTTCTGACTGATTGTACCCACGCGGATAGCCTTGAGAATCTCAGCTTCAGTGATGGTTGAAGGATCCTCAAGATACTTCTCCATCAGTTCTTCATCAAAATCGGCAGCCTTCTCAAGAAGGTTGTCACGCCACTGCTGTGCCTCGTCAGCCTGGTCAGCCGGAATATCCTCAACGGTATACTCGGCACCAAGTGACTCATCGCGCCAGTAAATGGCCTTCATTTTAATAAGGTCTATAACACCCTTGAAAGACTCCTCCTGACCGATAGGAATTTCTATCGGGCAAGCGTTAGCCTTAAGGATCTCCTGCATCTGGGTAATGACTCCGAAGAAGTCAGCACCAGAGCGGTCCATCTTATTGACATAACCCAGACGGGGTACACCGTACTTGCTGGCCTGATGCCAAACGGTCTCAGACTGAGGCTGTACGCCACCTACTGCGCAGAATACTGCAACAGCACCGTCAAGAACTCGGAGTGAACGCTCTACCTCAGCAGTGAAGTCAACATGTCCCGGAGTATCAATAAGGTTGATCTTATATGTGTTTTCCTGCCACTTCCAATGAGTGGTAACGGCAGCTGAGGTAATGGTTATACCGCGCTCCTGCTCCTGGACCATCCAGTCCATGGTAGCGGAACCGTCATGTACCTCACCTATTTTATGTGTTAATCCCGTATAATAAAGAATACGCTCTGAAGTCGTAGTCTTTCCGGCATCGATGTGAGCCATGATGCCGATGTTTCTCGTGAGATGTAAATCCTGATCTGCCATGCAGTGTCAAATTAGAATCTGAAGTGTGCAAAAGCTCTGTTGGCCTCAGCCATACGGTGCATATCCTCTTTACGTTTGAATGCGCCACCAGTGCTGTTAAAAGCGTCAACGATCTCGGCAGACAGCTTGTCTGACATTGATTTACCTCCACGCTTGCGGGCAAATGAGATAAGGTTCTTCATTGAAATGGACTCCTTGCGGTCAGCACGGATCTCAGTAGGAACCTGGAAAGTAGCACCACCAATACGGCGGGACTTAACCTCTACCTGAGGTGTTACATTATCAAGAGCCTTCTTCCAAATCTCAAGGGCAGACATCTCCTCATTGGGCATCTTTGCCTTTACCTTGTCCAGACTCTCGTAGAAAATCTCGAAAGATGTGTTCTTCTTACCATCATACATGAGATGGTTCACGAACTTGGTCACTGCAACGTCACCGAATACGGGATCCGGAAGTATGACGTGCTTTCTCGGTTTTGCTTTTCTCATTTTAAATCTTTTGTTTTGTTCGGGTTGTCATTCTGATTCTTCAACATCCACGCTTGGACATTTACTCAACCTCACTCTAACCAAAACTTGTTAATGATTACTTCTTAGCTGCTTTAGGACGTTTTGCACCATACTTGGAACGTCTCTGGAGACGACCGTTAACGCCGGCGGTATCAAGAGTACCGCGGATGATGTGATAACGTACACCGGGGAGATCCTTTACACGACCGCCGCGTACAAGCACGATTGAGTGCTCCTGCAGGTTGTGGCCTTCACCGGGGATGTAGGAGTTAACCTCCTTCTGGTTTGTAAGACGGACACGTGCAACCTTTCTCATGGCTGAGTTAGGCTTCTTAGGTGTCGTTGTGTAAACTCTTACGCAAACGCCTCTTCTCTGAGGGCAGGAATCCAGGGCCGGAGACTTACTCTTGTCCTCCAGGACCTGACGTCCTTTGCGTACTAACTGCTGAATTGTTGGCATGTTTGTTTGTTTTTAATTATTATATATTAAATAGTAAATCCAGAATTTTTGGCGTGCAAAGATACGGCTATTATTTTATAATACAAGCGAAAGCGCATAGTTTTTGATGAAACAACCGTAAAAAAGCTAAAAAAACGGGCGGGCTTCATCAAAAAAGCCCACCCATTCAAGCAAAAAACAGCCTATTTCCGCAACAAATCAGAACGCCGGATTATGCCTCACCGTGGAAATCAGAAATAGGCGGCATATAAGTATCCTTACGCCCCTTCATTTCAATCGTCCCGAATGATTTCTCATACTTTGAAACGTTATCCTGCAACGCCATCAGAAGACGCTTGGCATGTTCAGGCGACATGATTACCCTTGACTTGACCTGAGCCTTTGCCATACCGGGAAGTATGCTTATAAAATCCATTACAAACTCCGATGAAGAGTGAGTTATCATAGCCAAATTGGAATAAACTCCCTGGGCCGTCTCTTCCTTAAGTTCAATCTGCAACTGCTGTTGCCCGTTCCCTTTCTGTTCCATTTCCCGTTTTTAAATTTTTGTGGTGCTAAGTTAATCCTTTTGCACAAAACAGGCAACAGTAATCCGGAATTAAATTGCATATATAGTAATTTTTTCTTACACACAACAAGTCGGCAAAAGAATACCGGAAACGACATTCGCAAATCGCACAAATCAGGTTATCGTTTTCACTTGACGTTATTCCATTTTTTTATATATTTGTATTCCGTTGCCAGTCAGCAAACGTAGGCAATACTGGATTTCCATTAAGAAACTATTAGTTTAAACCTTTAATAATCAGCTTATGAGCAATTACAAAGAAACAGGTAGCAAAGCCTATCTGTATGGAATCTGCGCAGTAGCCGTCATCGGCGGTCTGCTGTTTGGATATGATACCGCTGTCATATCCGGTGCCGAGCAGGCATTACAGAATTTTTTCGCTAGCGGACTTGGAGATTTTTACACAACCAGCCTGCACGGATTCGTGGTTTCATCAGCCCTTATAGGATGTATCATAGGTGGTCTGATTTCCGGTATAATGGCTACAAGATTGGGCCGAAGGAACGCGCTGATATTTGCATCAGTCCTGTTCTTCCTGTCAGCTCTGGGAAGCTACATGCCGGAGTTCCTGTTCCGCCCCAACTTTGAGTTCTTCCAGCCAGGTGAGGCCACCAAGAGCCTTATGTGGGCATTCATCCTTTACCGCATACTGGGAGGTATCGGTGTAGGTATGGCATCAGCCATCTGCCCCATGTACATTGCTGAGGTAGCTCCTGCAAATATTCGCGGAACACTGGTTTCCTGCAACCAGTTTGCAATCATTTTCGGCCAGTTGGTAGTTTATGCCATCAACACTCTCATCCGTAGCGGATTGGCAGACACCCCGGAACTCATCCAGGCTGCAATGATCAACATAGGCTGGCGTAAGATGTTTGTAAGCGAGGCATTCCCGGCAGGTGCATTCGGACTTTTACTGTTGTTGGTTCCCAAGACTCCACGTTATCTTGTAATGCGTGGCAACACCCAGAAGGCAATGGCTGTCCTTTCCCGCATTAACGGTGAGAGCAAGGCACAGGAGATACTTCAGGAGATAAAGGACACATTGGTAGAGAAGAAAGAAAGTATCCTTTCATACGGCATTCTTGTTATTATTGTAGGTGTACTGCTCTCATTCTTCCAGCAGGCCGTAGGCATCAACGTTGTGCTCTACTACGCTCCGCGTATATTCCAGAACATGGGTTCAAGCGGTGATGCCGCAATGATTCAGACCGTAGTGATGGGTGTAGTAAACATCCTGTTCACAATTGTAGCCATCCTGACAGTTGACAAATGGGGACGCAGACCTCTGCTGATTGTGGGTTCCATTGGCATGGCTATAGGTATGATCGCATTGAGTATTCTTTCTTTCTGCGATGTCATAGGAATGGCAGCTCTGGTATTCATCATCATCTACACCGCTTCATTTATGATGTCATGGGGCCCCATCTGCTGGGTTCTCATCTCAGAGATATTCCCCAACACCATCAGAGGCAATGCTGTGGCAATAGCCGTTGCAGCACAGTGGATTTCAAACTATATCATATCATCCACATTCCCCTCACTCTGCGAGTGGAGCATTGGAGGCACATACCTCATCTACGCAGGATTCTCAATCCTCTCAGCACTCTTTGTACTGAAGATGGTTCCTGAGACCAAGGGCAAGACCCTGGAGGAGATGAGCGCTCTGTGGAGAAGCAAAATGAAGAAGTAATTGAAAATTGAAAATTGAAAATTGAAAATTGAGAATAAAAAAATCCTTGCGAAATCATCGCAAGGATTTTTTATTCTTAGGGCAAGCGGGTTACTTGACCACGCCCTGCTTGATCAGATATTCGGCAATCTGAACAGCGTTCAGAGCTGCACCCTTACGGATCTGGTCACCCACAATCCAGAAACACATCACGTTGGGATTAGCTATGTCCTTGCGGATACGACCCACGTAAACGGGATCTGTGCCTGACAGGAAGAGAGGCATGGGATATTCCTTCTTGGCAGGATCATCCATCAGGACAAGACCCTCACCGTTCTTTACAGCCTCACGGAAAGCCTCTACTGATACAGGCTGCTCTGTCTCAGCCCAAATAGCCTCTGAGTGACAGCGAAGTGCAGGTACGCGTACACATGTGGCACTGCACTTGATATCATTGTGGAACATCTTACGAGTCTCATAGAACATCTTCTCCTCCTCCTTGGTATATCCGCTCTCCTTGAATACATCGATATGGGGAATGAGGTTATAAGCAAGCTGATAAGCAAACTTGTTTACGGTCACCTTCTCACCGGCAAGAACCTGACGATACTGCTGCTCAAGTTCAGCCATAGCAGCTGCACCGGCGCCACTGGCTGCCTGATAGGTTGATACCTGAACATTCTTGACAGGTGAAAGGTCATTAAGAGCCTTAAGTGCCACAATCATCATGATCGTAGAGCAGTTAGGATTGGCAATTATACCTCTTGGACGTACCAATGCATCCTCAGGGTTAACCTCAGGAACAACCAGAGGAACATCGGGATCCATACGGAAAGCACTTGAATTGTCAATCATGATTGCACCGTACTTGGTTATAGTCTCGGCAAATTCCTCTGATGTACTGCCACCTGCTGATACGAATGCTATATCTATTCCCTTGAAATCATCGTTATGCTGAAGAAGCTTAACCTGAATCTTCTTACCTCCATAGGTGTAATAAGATCCGGCACTACGGGATGACCCGAACAAAACCAACTCATCGAGCGGGAATTTACGCTCTTCCAGCACACGCAGGAACTCCTGTCCTACAGCACCGCTGGCTCCAACAATTGCTACTCGCATATGATAATTTTTAGTTATTTGATAATTTGGGCGCAAAATTAGTGTTTCCGCACAAAATAGACACCGCATAAAGTATAAAAACTCATAATAATAGGTCAAATTCAACTGAAACCGCATATTTTTGCACCATAATCATGGCAACAGCAATAAAAGATGATTGAACTGGATAACATAACACGCAGTTTCGGATCACTACAAGTACTCAAAGGCATCAGCCTGAAAGTAGACACAGGTGAAATAATAAGCATTACCGGCCCAAGTGGAGCCGGAAAAACCACTCTGTTGCAGATTATGGGCTCACTTGACAAGCCCGATACCGGACGCGTACTATATGACGGACGGGATATCACTACTATGGGCGAGAAAGAGTTGTCATCATTCAGAGGAGAGCATATTGGATTCGTTTTCCAGTTCCATCAGTTGCTGCCTGAATTCACGGCAAAGGAAAACATAATGATACCAATGCTGATTGCCGGAAAGAATATGCACGATGCAGCTTCACGTGCCTCTGAACTATTAGAAATGCTTGGACTGAAAGACAGATCTGAACATAAGCCCTCAGAACTCTCCGGCGGAGAGAAACAGAGAATTGCCGTAGCCAGGGCATTGGCAAACAAACCGGACGTAATATTGGCCGATGAGCCATCAGGCAGTCTTGACACCAGGAACAAAGAAGAACTTCACAATCTCTTTTTCAAGCTCAGGGATATGCTGGGGCAGACTTTCGTAATAGTTACGCACGATGAGCAATTGGCAGCACTTGCCGACCGTAGAATACATATTAAAGACGGAATGATCTCCTTCTGACTACCACTTCTCAAGATATAGTATAGACTTGCTTGATGTCAAGACAAGACTATTTGAAGTGATTTTGTCCACATTGAATACCATGACAACACTGTCCATACCGCAATAAAGCAGATTCGCCTTTATTGCATCCGTATCATTAATTCCATTGACAATGCTATTAGAAAAATCAAATCTGATGGAGTCTGTCATATCGGACAATATGCCATAAACATCAAAGTTCCGGGAATGATTTTCCACCTGCACAATATTACGTGCCATCCCGAAATATATGCCATTCACATCCTCACGCTGAACAGTCTGTCCAAAAAAATCTGTTCCGCCAGGATATTCAATGTGGTCAAGTTTCCAGAAATTATCCAACTTATCATTAGGAAAAGCCGATTCACAGCCGCACAGCGCAACAGATATGGCGAGAAATATCAAAACCTGTTTCATAATACCTTCCATGATCTGGATAATGAAATCATTACACCTCCGTTGTTACCCAAAAGACCTTCGCTATCCAAGTCAAACGCATAAGAGAGTCCAATCTTCCAATTGAGTAGATCCCCAAACCTATAAGAACAATCCAGCAGCATGGAGGTGATGTGCTCCACTTCATCAAAAGGCAGATAGTAAGTCCCCCAATGAGCAGTATGTGTTGCAAGGATGCGATAACCGATTTGATCTGTAACACAACCATCAATTCCAATATGAAACGAACGGACACGATTGCTCCTGAAATAAAGATTCCCCTCCATAGTACTGCCCGACAACCTATCCGGATTCTGATTATATACAGGAGATACCAGAACTGCGGATCCTATGGAATATCCCCAATGGGTATATGAAAGATACTTGGAATGTATGTACATTCCGTCACGCCCATCTATCCGTTCAGTCTGCATGGCATCTACATTGCATACAGAGCCGCACTGCCCTCTTGTATTCAAGTATTCCAGCACCACATTACTCACAGGAAGGCCAGCAGGCAAATTCACCTCCAGCCCAAACACTCCGTCAAACCAGTTTCGCTTGAATCCGTATGAAATCAGTTCTCTCTCCCCAAACTGATTGGATTTAATCTCAACCCCGAGCATAGAAGAATGATCCTCGAAAAAATGCTCATAATAGGCTCTGTAATGCCAATCGTTTATGGCATAATCTATGGCCAAGTGCCAACTCCCTAATGAGTTTCCGTTCTCCCACCCCTGTTCACCGGCCTTATTTAAAGGCACCAGAGCTTGCCAATAAGCTTCAGGTCCTGACGGCAGTGAATACTCTTCCTGTTTGTTGCCGTACATAACCATGTTGTGGAGAGTACCTCCGAACTGGGAACTCATTTCTATACCTAAAGTTAACTCTAAAGGAAATCTTTCCGGATTACCAGCCCTCAGGAAGAGAGCCTTACCGTGATATAATATTTTATCTATATATTCAGGAGTTCCAGTTGCCCGTTCTGCCCATTTCTTACGCCACCCGCTGTCTGAATAAAAGCCGTAAGATAAATATCCTTTGGCCGACAGCCACCCGCCAAGTCCAGGTATACGTGTAAATTCCGGTAGGCCTATCCTAACTTGTGGGATGGGGCGGCTGTTTCCTGACCACGTCAGCCCGCCGGAACTCAGCCTGGAGTTTTTCAGTTCTCCCCATCGCTCTTTCATGCCGATAGACAGGTTCAGCCATTTATAATTCAGGTCAATGTACAACTGATGAATAAAAAAATCAGACTGAAGCTCTGCGCCTATACCTAAATCCATCCCATAGTCCATTACAATACCACTCCCCAAAGAGGTACTTCCCAATGTGACAAAATGCATATAACCACTGTTTTTATTGACAGACGGAAGCCCCTGGCGGTTTGATGTATGCCAAAACGGAGCATACTCGCCACTGCCAGTCAAAGCAACAGTTTCAAGGTGGTATTCCAAATTATGTTCATTTTGAGCAAAGACAATTGTATTGACGGACACTGCTGTCAGCAGCAGTATCAACCACCTTGATTTTGTCTTTGTACTCACTATACTGTTTTATTTACTGACGATTACCTTTATCGTTTCAAAGGTAAAACAATCTGTGCAGACAACAAAATAAGCGGCAACCTTATGGCTGCCGCTTACTGTCTCGAGCTCCGTATAATCAGGCGTTTGCCCTCTTCTCACGGATACGGGCCTTCTTACCGGTAAGATTGCGCAGATAGTAAAGTTTTGCACGACGTACCTTACCTACCTTATTGACCTCAATGCTGTCAATAGCGGGTGAACTGATGGGGAAAATACGCTCCACACCAACGGTACCAGACATCTTGCGGACAGTGAAACGGCGGTTGTCACCATGACCGCTGATCTTGATAACCACACCACGATACAGCTGAATACGCTCTTTGTTACCTTCAACAATACGATATGCTACAGTTACTGTGTCACCTGATTTGAATGCGGGGAACTTACCCTCATTACCTGTAGCAAAAGCCTCTTCTGCAATTTTGATTAAATCCATCTTTACAAAAATTGTAGTTGTTCCAGAACTTTAGGCGACATACCAAGTTACTCTTCCTTGACAGCGATCGCATAAAGCGGCGCAAAGATAGCACCTTTTTATTTCAAAGCAAAATTTTTTTATAAAAACACCTGAAAAAGATTCTTATTCAAAATAGAGTATCAGCGTAATCATACTGCTGCGAACCTCTTTAATCGAATTGGTATATTTAAGCAAGACATCGTCCGTCAAGTCTGTGCGCTTTTTTCCGGGTACGAGCAGGTCCTTAAGGCCAAAACTGAATTTGAGTTCAGGAATCATCTTGAAGAAAGGATAATACAAATCAAGGCCCATACCTATCTCTACCAAAAGATCAGCCGGTGTAACAAGCAGTTCCTTACCTTTTTTCACAGTAAGATCAAAAGTAGGCGCTGCACCAACAACCACATATGGACGATAATTATTAAACCTGATTGCACTGAACTTGAGATCTACCGGAATAGAAAGAAGAGTGGATTTCAAATACTGTTCCGTGATTTTACCCGTACGCTGTTCCTTGAAAACGACTTTCTTGTCACCGAAATGCATTGTAGGGATAAGCCTGACCGACAGCCAATCATTTGCTTTAATCTCGCCCAAGATACCGACACTGAATCCGGGAATATACTCAGGGACATCGGCATACCAATACTCCGCCCTGCCTTCTGAATTAATATAGGGCAATCCTTTGTTTGCTATTGCAAAATCCTGGATATTGAAACCCACCAAGAAACCGTAATGCCAGACCCTGTCATCAAGAAACGGCCTATTCTGTATCTTTCGTTCCTGCGCAAAAAGGCAACCTGCCCCTAACAGAGGAGCAAGCATAAACAGTATTGCCAGAACTAATGGCGCACACTTGATATATCGGGGTTTAATCATCCCTATAAAAACGATGAATAATGCAAGTTATTGTAAAAACAGGCGCGTCATTTGGTAGAGTACTCAAAAGTGTGTATTTTTGCGTCACACAAACCAAAAAACAAAAGACAACTATGGCATACGTAATTGGTGACGACTGCATCGCTTGCGGAACTTGCATCGATGAATGTCCGTCTGAGGCTATCTCTGAGGGCGATAAGTATTCAATCAACCCTGATCTGTGCGTAGACTGCGGCACTTGCGCCGGCGTCTGCCCGTCAGAGGCTATCCACCCGGGAGAATAATTCCCAAGAGGACAAAACAAAAAGCAGTGGTTCCGATTTTGGAACCCCTGCCTTTTTATTAAATCTGCTCATTTCAGATTAGCAAGCGCCTCCTTTATGCGACGAAAAGCCTCCTTAATCTTATCCTCACTGGTAGCATAACTGAAACGTATGCACTCAGGAGAGCCAAAAGCCGTACCGCCCACAGTTGCCACGTGACCTACCTCAAGCAGATACATAGCCAGGTCTTCAGCACTGTTTATCACCTTATCACCATAACGTTTGCCAAAGTATGAATCACACTTGGGGAACAGGTAGAAAGCACCCTGAGGATTATTAACCTCAAAGCCCGGAATCTCCTTGGCAAGAGAAACTATCAGGTCACGACGCTTCTGGAACACCTGACGCATCTTTTCAACATCGTCCTGCGGACCATCAAATGCAACCTGAGCCGCCTTCTGGGCAACGGAGCACGTGCCACTGGTATATTGACCCTGCAATTTGTTGCAAGCCTTGACGAGCCACTCCGGACCAGCCATGAAACCTATACGCCAACCGGTCATTGCATAAGCCTTGGAAACACCGTTGATGACAGCAATACGATTCTTATCGACGAACTGAGCCATGCTCTGGTGTCCGCCTACAAAGTTGATGTGCTCATATATCTCATCCGATACGATGAATACATCGGGATATTTGTTAAGAACCTTGGCAATTGATTCAAGTTCCTCCTTACTATATACAGAACCTGTAGGATTTGAAGGCGAACAAATCATAATAGCTTTGGTCTTAGGAGTAATGGCTGCTTCTACCTGAGCTGCCGTAACCTTGAAGTCCTGATCAATACCGGCCCTGATTGCAACAGGCACGCCGCCTGCCAGCTTAACCATCTCAGGATAGCTTACCCAGCAGGGAGAAGGAAGCAGGACCTCATCGCCCGGATTTATGATAGCCATAATCACATTGCAAAGAGACTGTTTAGCTCCTGTGGAAACCAGTATCTCCGCGGGTGCATAATCAAGATTATTCTCACGTTTAAGTTTGTCAGAGCAAGCCTTACGCAGCCACATATAGCCCGGAACGGGTGAGTACTTAGAGTAGTTCTGCTCCACGGCCTCAACAGCAGCCTTCTTTACATAATCAGGCGTATTGAAATCCGGTTCACCAACACTCATGTTAACTACATCGACACCCTGTGCCGAAAGTTCGTTGCTCTTTTGCAGCATAGCAAATGTTGCCGATGCCGCGAGTCTGTTGACTCGATCTGAAATCTGTGCCATTTTTTATTTGTTGTTTGTCATATATTCAATAAGGTTCTCTGCAGCCTGAGTGGTTTTGACCATCTGCCTTTTGAGCTTACGGGAAAAGAGCCACGCCCTAAGCTCAAACAGTAGTCCAAGCGGAAATACTATTCCCACTGCCATATTTGCCCATTTCCTGGCAAAAGGAGGCTGAACGCCATGACTCTGTAAAATGGGAAAACCATTCAACAGATCCAGTTCAACCCTGTCACGACTGTTACCCATCTCCATTATCAGCTTGTCCAGCTCTACTCCAAGTTCTGTAAGTTCCGATGAATCAACTGAGCCAAAGAACAGTTTGCCGTAATTAGGCACAGAACAAAGCAGCCTGGACTGCCCCAGTGCAATGCTACGCTGCTTGATGTCATAAAGAGCCTCAAGGCACTCCTGCCTGTCAGGATCATCTATAACTACATCCTTACGTACAATATTACGGTTCACCTTAGTTCCGAACCAATATCGGAAGAACTCTATAATAACATCCCATTGGAACAGAGTTGAATCACTATTGGCCTTTACGGTAAAGAACACACTGAGAGGAGACAGCACCATCACGCTGAACCAGCACCCCACAATGCTCCATTCACCCTCGCGATACATTTTATCACCTGAAACAGATGTTATATAGAAAAGTATGAATGTAAAAACCGATACGATTACCGGCACGCCCAAACCTCCCTTTCTGATAATAGCCCCCAGCGGAGCTCCAATGAAGAAGAATATCAACACGGAAAGTGCATTGGTTATCTTTTTCATCCATTCTATCCAATGCTTACGTATGGTTCTGTCACCATAATACATATTGGTACTCTTGATAGCCAGTTCACTAGCCTGGTTCTGTATCTTGGAACGCATGCTGCTCTTAATATCAACCTGTTTGTTACGGCTGGAAACAGCATAAACGCTATCTGCACTTATAATCTTTGAGGTCAGCTTATCAAATGCCGCCGAATCAGACTTGCTCAGTCGGAACGTATTTAAAGCAGAAAGTCTGTATTCACTCAGATTGCCACGTCCTATACTGTCCTGATTAGAAGACAATGAATCAATAGTATGCTTGATTTCATTCATGTTCTTACTCATGGCCTGAGAGCTGACCAATCCTTCAGGAGCTTCTGCCATGTCAGAGTTGAATTCAAGCAAGATATGCTTTTCACGGAATCCCTCCCGTCTGTACGGTTTACCTTTGCTTTCCACATCATTATCCTGACCAAACTGTTCACCGCTGTACAGATGCAGATAGATATGATGCTTATCGGCCGTAGTTTCCATATTTGCGGAGTCCGATACAATCACGTTCATTTTGTCATACCCTTCACTGAAATCATAAATGGTGACATCATACATAAAACCAGTATCAAAGTTCTTATGCTTAACGTACATGTTATAACCCTTGATCTGGCTGTAAAACACACCTTCCGGTATTTCAAGTTCCGGGCTCTTCTCATCTATTGAGAATATAATAGAATAGAGATTCTGGGCGGCACGGGGCACCGTCACATTCTGAAAATAAAACGATACTCCTGCCAGGAAGAAGGAAAACACCATAACCGGACTCATTATACGGAGTAGAGGAATACCTGCAGTCTTCATGGCAAGCAGTTCCAGTCTTTCACCAAAATTGCCGAATGTTATGAGTGATGCCATAAGCACGGCAAGCGGCAATGCCTGTGGCACGAGAGTAAGTGCAAACTCCCAGAAAAACTTGGCAAGAAAAACAAAGCTGAGACCTTTACCGATAATGTCCTCAGCATAACGCCAAAGCACATTCATCAACAGCACGAAAAGACAGATGGCAAATGCCGCCACAAACAGCAGCAAAAAGCTTTTAAGTATAAAGATATCTAATCTTTTCGGTCTCATTCAGAAGTACAGAAATTTCCAAACTGCAAAGATACTACAATTGGCTAACTTCTGCAACTATAGAACGGCAACTTAAAATATAAAAGGAGGTGTAATATTACCAATCAGAGGCCACAACGCCTCAAAGCATCCATTGATGTGTCCCAAAGGCTACGAACCTCATCTTCAGCGCCCAAATCCGCGAAATCAATTATTTCAAGAGAGTAATTTGATGTAAGATCATTCTTTGCTATACGTATCTCAAAGAAAGTTCCCGGTTCATCATCAAGCCAATGAAAACGAACATATGTATTCTGACGACAGTTTATCAGTTCTGCTACACGCGATTCATGTTTTCCCCATGTAAAATGAAAATTCTTACCGTCTGACTGGACATTATCAGCGAACCAAGAAGTAAGCCCTGGCGCAGTAGCTATAGACTCCCAAATCATGGGAACCGACTGTGAACTCAACACATATTCTAAAACGACCTTAGTCTTGGTAGGTATAGCTTTATCTGTAATCATAGCAAAATTGTTTCAAGTTGCGGAACAAAACGTCACGCTCTGGCCCCGCATGGTTCTAATTGCAAAGAAATATTAAAATCGTTTAATTTCCAAATGAATACGGAACAAATTTCCAATAAAAATATGATGCTTAAAAGTTGCAGGTATCAAAAATGAGCATTACCTTTGCACCCGCTTAAGTAAAGCGATGGCGGGATAGCTCAGCTGGTTAGAGCGCATGATTCATAATCATGAGGTCCCGAGTTCAATCCTCGGTCCCGCTACAAAAAAGGAGGTCTTTGACCTCTTTTTTTGTATCAATCCCGAGGATTAAAATCGGGACCTCGGGCCTTATTTTAATTTGCCACAGCAAATGCGCTCCCTTCGGGAGCTTGGCGGCCTACCCGGCCGCTCTCGCTCGGGGACTCACTCGCCCCAATACGTATGCACCTGCGTAGCTTTAATTTACACGCAGCATCGAGCCATTTAAGCCAATTGCCTATAGCTAATAGCCAACAGCTGATTGCATCTGCAATCATTTATTATAATTTAAGGTGGGGGTATTGGGAAAAAGTGTAATTTTGTGGCGATTTTGCTAAGTGGAGTTTACAATTTAACACATATAGTTATGGAATTAATGGAGCAGATTATTGCGCGAGCTAAAGAAAACAAGCAGCGCATTGTGTTGCCGGAAGGTACTGAGGAACGTACACTCAAGGCAGCCGACAGGGTTCTGGCAGATGGTGTGGCAGACCTTATCATTTTGGGTAACAAAAAGGAAATTGAGGCACTTGCCGCACAGTGGGGACTCAAGAGCATTTCAAAGGCCACAATCATTGACCCCGAAAACAACCCCAAGAAGGACGAATATGCTAATCTACTGTTCGAACTCAGAAAAAACAAAGGCATGACAATTGAGGAGGCACAGAAGAAGGTGCTTGACCCCCTCTACCTGGGATGCCTTATCATCAAGAGCGGCGATGCCGATGGCCAGTTAGCAGGTGCACGCAACACCACAGGCAACGTACTCCGTCCTGCACTCCAGATAATAAAGACCGCTCCCGGCATATCAGTAGTATCAGGTGCATTCATCATGTTGACCAAGACCCCGCAGTATGGCGAGAATGGTATCATGGTATTTGCAGACTGCGCCGTTACTCCGGTACCCGATGCAGACCAGTTGGCACAGATAGCCGTAGCATCAGCAGGCACAGCAACAGCAGTAGCTGGATTTGCAGAGCCTCGCGTGGCTATGCTGAGTTTCTCAACCAAAGGTTCAGCCAAGCATGAGGTTGTTGACAAGGTTACCACCGCTCTCGCCAAGGCTAAGGAACTGGCTCCCACCCTCAAGATTGACGGAGAGCTCCAGGCTGATGCAGCCATAGTTCCTTCTGTAGGCGCAAGCAAGGCACCTGGTTCAGAAATAGCCGGCAAGGCCAATGTACTGGTATTCCCCAACCTCGAGGTTGGTAACATAGCCTACAAACTGGTACAGCGCATAGGTAACGCTGAGGCCATCGGTCCTATCCTCCAGGGTATTGCACGCCCAGTAAACGACCTGTCACGCGGCTGCTCAGTTGATGACGTATATAAGATGATTGCTGTCACAGCCAATCAGGCAATGGCAGCCAAAAAGGCATAATAACTATGAAGATTCTGGTTTTGAACTGCGGCAGCTCGTCAATTAAGTACAAGCTGTTTGACATGGATAAGAACAATGTCATAGCACAGGGAGGAATAGAGAAGATTGGAATGAAGGGATCTTTCCTCAAACTTACCGATGCCAATGGCGAGAAGGTCATAATTGAAAAGGAGATCCCTGAGCATACCTGCGGAGTAAAGTTCATATTTGAGGTGCTCACAACCGGCAAGTATGCCGTTCTCAAGTCACTTAACGAACTCAACGCCGTAGGTCACCGTATGGTACACGGAGGAGAGAAGTTCAATAAGAGCGTGCTGCTTACCCCTGAGGTTCTTGAGGCATTCGCAGCCTGCAACGACCTGGCTCCGCTACACAACCCAGCCAACCTTAAGGGCGTGAACGCTGTAAGCGAGTTGCTCCCCAACATTCCTCAGGTTGGTGTGTTTGACACAGCTTTCCATCAGACCATGCCTGACTATGCATATCTGTACGCCATTCCATACGAACTGTATGAGAAATACGGAGTACGCCGTTACGGATTCCACGGAACATCACACCGTTTTGTTTCAGGCGAGATATTCAAATATCTGAATATGCCGGTTAAGGGCTCAAAGATTATTACCTGCCACATTGGAAACGGAGGCTCAATTACCGCAGTCAAGGATGGCAAGAGCATTGACACCACAATGGGCCTGACCCCGCTTGAGGGTATCATGATGGGTACACGCAGCGGCGACATAGACGGTGGCGCAGTGACATTCCTCATGGAGAAGGAGCACCTGGACAGCACCGGCATGTCAAACCTTCTAAACAAGAAATCAGGTCTGCTGGGCATATCAGGCGTATCATCCGATATGCGTGAGGTTACTGCTTCAATGGAGGCCGGCAACGAGCGCGCTGCCCTGGCCAAGAAGATGTACGCTTACCGTATCAAGAAATACATTGGCGCCTTTGCTGCTGCAATGGGTGGAGTTGATGTAATCATCTTTACTGGCGGCGTTGGCGAGAACCGCCATGAGATCCGAGAGGCCGTTTGTGAGAACATGGAGTTTCTGGGCATTAAACTTGACAAGGAGCAGAATGCTAAGATAATGTTCGGCAAGGACGGCATCATCTCCACTCCGGATTCAAAAGTTAAGGTGGTTGTGCTGCCTACTGATGAGGAGCTGATGATCGCGCAAGATACTCTTGCGCTGATCAATTGAAAATTGAAAATTGAAAATTATAAAAAATGACGGTCCTTCGGATCGTCATTTTTTAATGTCGCGGGCTTTACGCAGGTGCGTGTAATTTTCAATTTTCAATTTTCAATTCTCAATTATATATTCTCTCCTCCTTCCAGGTAGTTGTGCATGGTGAGAGTTTTGCCGTCAAACATTACGTAGGTGTATTGGCTTATCCAATCACCTATAATAAGCATCCGGCAGGAGTGGCTGAGCATCAGGTCAAGCTCTATATGACGATGCCCGAATATGAAATAGTTTATATCAGGATGAGTCTTGAGATACTCCTTGGCATAAAGGACCTGAAACTCCTTATCCTCACCCAAGTATTTGGCACCTCCTTCAAGACGATGGTCAACCATACTCTTTTGTGCCCAACGCAGTCCTAACCACATACTCCATCGGGTAGGCAACAATGAAAACAGGAACTGACACAGATGGTTACGGAATATGCCGCGCATAAAACGGAACGTACGACTGGGATCACCCATCCCATCGCCATGAGCCAGGAAGAATTCCTTACCCATTATCTCAACGGTAAGAGGCTCCTTGTGCAATATGACACCACATTCACGCTCCAGATAGCCGTACATCCAGATATCATGATTGCCTATGAAATAGTGCACTTCAACACCATTGTCTGTAAGCTCCGATACCTTGCCTAAGAAACGTGTATAACCTTTAGGGACCACATACTTATACTCGTACCAGTAATCAAACATGTCGCCCAGCATATAAACGGCCTGCGCCTTATCCTTGATGTCATCAAGGAAGCGTACCAACCTGCGCTCCTGCATACGCCTGTGGTCAAGCGCCCAGGAACCTAAATGGGCATCGGATATAAAGTAAACGTTTTTCATTCCAGTCCAAGTTCAAGTTTAGCTTCTTCACTCATCATGTCCTTGTTCCATTCCGGCTCAAACACCAGATTGACCGTAGCGGACTTGACACATTCCAGACCCTCCACGCGCAAGCGTACATCCTCAACGATAAAGTCTGCCAGAGAGCAGCCTGGAGCAGTAAGCGTCATGTCAATGACCGCATTCGCATCATCATCGACATCTATCTTGTATATCAGCCCCAAGTTGTAGATATCAACCGGTATCTCAGGGTCATAGACCGTCTTGAGCACCTCCACTATCTTCTCCTCTATGTCAAACTTTTCAGCCATACTGTATTATAACCGGCCTTTGTCGGCGTAACTGTAGTACCCGTTCTCGGTAAAAATCACATGATCCAGCAACGGAACATTAACCATTCGGCATGCTTGCGCCACTGATCTGGTAAGTTCATCGTCCTGCCTGCTGGGCAATGCCGTCCCTGACGGATGGTTATGACATAAAGTCAAGCCTGTAGCCCTGTGCAGAAAAGCCTCCCGCAGAATAAGACGTATATCAACCGATGCGCTCGCCAGGCCACCCTGACTGATACGCATACTGTCAATCACTCTTGATGACTGGTTAAGGAAGAGCACATGGCACTCCTCAACCTGAAGGTCAATCATATCAGGATAGAAATAGTCATAGACATCACGTGACGTCCTGATCTGAGGTTTCAATAAAGGTTCCTCCTCCTTGCGGCGCCTGCCAAGTTCACAGGCCGCAAGGATGGTTATAGCCTTGGCCTCACCTATCCCTTTGAAAGAGCATAGCTCCCCGACGCTAAGTTTTCCAAGTTCGGAAAGACTGTTGCGGCAGGAAGCCATCACTTTTTGCGTTAAAGCCACCACCGAATCTTCAGTGTTTCCAGTGTGTATCAGAATCGCCAATAACTCAGCGTTTGTAAGTGCTTTTGCACCCTTTTGCTTCATCTTTTCACGGGGGCGATCCTCTGTGGCCCACTGCTTAAGATTCAGCTTGTCTGGCTTAATCATTCATTTCTTATGCCTTTACGCGGCCCTGGTATGATCCGTCACGGGTATCGACCTCAATAAGTTCACCCTCATTGATGAACAGAGGTACGCGAACCTCGCAACCGGTCTCAACCTTAGCAGGTTTAGTGGCATTGGTAGCCGTATCACCCTTAAGGCCTGGTTCTGTATAAACAACCTTGAGAACAACCTTGACAGGCAGGTCTGCAAACAGGATCTCACCTGTGTTGGCATTAGTAACAACATCAACAACCTCACCCTCCTTAAGGTAATCAACACCGTTGATGAGGTCTTTCATGATTGTAACCTGCTCAAAGTTCTCCTGATTCATAAAAATATAACCCATATCATCCTGATACAGATACTGATAAGGACGACGCTCCACACGTACATCCTCCAGCTTGAAACCAATCTGGAAAGTGCGCTCCAGCACGCGGCCGTTAACGACATTCTTAAGCTTGGTGCGTACAAATGTGTTTCCTTTTCCAGGCTTAACATGCAGGAAATCAATGCAGAAATAAAGCTGGCCCTCCAGATTGATGCAGGTACCGATCTTAATGTCTTGACAAAGAATCATAAAAGTCTAATCGTTCTATTTATTAATAAAATGTTTTTTCAGTCTGCAAAAGTAGTGTAATGACACAAATAGACAAAACTTTAGACAAAAAAAGAAACGCCTATTGCATATTATCAAAAAAGAGAGTATCTTTGCACTCCGATTTCCGAAAACAATAAAAACGACATAACAATGAAAAGAACATTTCAGCCTTCCAACAGGAAGAGAAAGAACAAACACGGTTTCCGTGAGAGAATGGCCACAGCAAACGGTCGCAGGGTACTTGCATCACGCAGAGCAAAAGGCCGCAAGAAACTGACAGTATCTGACGAGTACTGCGGTAACAAGAAGTAATCCTTATATTTACAACAATAAGGTATAATATGAAAAAAGAGCCGGACAGATTGTCCTGCTCTTTTTCTTTTTATATGTCAGACTTTCATCACTTTTTTCCAAGCCGTTAGTTTGTACTTTGTCCTGCTAAATCATTAAATTTGCAGATTAAAGCGTTTAATCAGAATGGCAAAAGAAAACAAGAATATAAAGCGTGGAATCCTTATAGTACTCGCAAATCTATTGGCTATGCTCATTGTAGCCATAATATTGGTCATTGTTACCTTCAGATGGATGAAATCATACACCCTTCACGGACAGTATATCACGGTACCGGATGTGACAGGTATGTATGAAGAAGAAGCAAGGCAAACTCTCTCCATGACTGGTCTGAATTACGAGATTACAGATTACAAGTTCGACAAAATGATGGTTGAGGGCGGTGTCATTGAACAAAAGCCCAAGCCTGGCGCCTTTGTCAAGCAAGGCCGTAAGATATATCTTACACTCAACTCAGGCAAGGAACCCTTAAGAGCGGTACCGGATGTAGCCGACAACAGTTCACTTCGCGCTGCCGAATCCAAATTAAGAGCCGCAGGATTCAAGCTCACTGAAACGGAATACGTGGATGGTGACCAAGATTGGGTTTATGAGATAAAATATCTTGGTGAGGCGATTAAGGCAGGAACAGAGATTCCTGAAGGCTCCACTCTTACAATTGTTGCGGGAAATGGCAACCCGGTAGAGGAAATAGAGGAGGCTGATTCAACCATAGTCATAGATATGGATTTCTTTGAATAATCTGCATGGTTGACCTGGAAGACGAGATTGAGGAGTCACTTGATGACCTGGAACCCACCCCTGACGCGGTAGAGCTTTACGAGCATTTCCGAGTGGTGGCCGATAAGGGCCAGAGCCTGCTCCGTGTTGACAAGTTCCTGTTTGACCATCTGGAGCACTCTTCACGCAACCGCATACAGAAAGCCGCCGATGCCGGAATGGTCATGGCAAACGGCCGTCCCGTAAAGAGCAATTACAAGGTCAAGCCGCTGGATGTGATTACGGTTATGATGGACCGCCCGCGTTACAGTAGTGAGATTGAGCCTGAGGATATTCCTTTAGATATAGTCTATGAAGATGACTGCCTGCTTGTGGTAAACAAACCGGCAGGGCTAGTGGTACACCCCGGATGCGGAAACTTTCACGGAACGTTGGTGAACGCCGTAGCATGGCATTTGCGTGACAATCCCGATTATGACCCCAACAGCCCGCAAGTGGGACTGGTACACCGGATTGACAAGGACACATCAGGCCTTCTGGTGGTAGCTAAAACACCCGATGCCAAAACCTGTCTGGGAAAGCAGTTTTATGACAAAACCACCAAACGCGCCTATCAGGCATTGGTATGGGGAGTTCCTGAGCCAGCTGAAGGAACCATCGAGAGCCAGATAACCCGTAACCCCAAGGACAGGTTGCAGATGGCAGTATCATTTGACCCGGAGGTGGGCAAGCATGCTGTCACGCATTATACAGTCCTGGAGAGATTCGGCTATACATCATTGGTGGAATGCCGTCTGGAGACAGGACGTACACACCAGATCAGAGTGCACATGAAACATATTGGTCACCCTCTTTTCAGCGACAGCCGTTACGGTGGCGACCAAATACTGAAAGGTACCACATACAGCCGTTACCGCCAATTTGTACAAAACTGCTTTGAGGTGTGCCCGCGTCAGGCCCTGCATGCCAAGACACTCGGCTTTGTACATCCGCTTACGGGCAAGGAGATGTTCTTTAATTCAGAACTGCCACAGGATATGACCACGCTTATAGAGAGATGGCGTGACTATGTAAAGTCAAGAGATTTTGATAAATAAAAACATACAGATGAAACGTGTTATAGCAATAGTTGCAGGAGGTGATTCAAGTGAGAATCCCGTATCACTGAGAAGTGCCGCCACAATCCTTGAGAATATGGACAAGGAGAGGTATGAACCGTATATCGTAGAGATTGAAGGCAAGAAATGGCAGGTTCACGTCAAGGAAGGCGTCACCGTTCCTGTGGATCGCAATGATTTCAGTTTTACATATAACGGCACCAGGAAAGTGTTTGACTATGCCTACATAACCATACACGGCACTCCGGGTGAGAACGGCGTGTTTGAAGGTTACCTCAGGCTTATGCGTATCCCCTTCTCCACTTGCGATGTATTGGCATCGGCCCTTACATTCAACAAGTTTGTGCTCAACAAGACAATGAAGAGCTGTAAGGTAAATGTATCGCCATCCATCCGCATACGTAAGGGTGATACCGTTGACCCTGACCGCGTGGTACGCAAGGTGGGGCTGCCCTGCTTTATCAAGCCCACTGACGGCGGTTCCAGTTTTGGCACCACCAAGGTCAAGACACGTGAGCAGATTATCCCTGCCGTAGAGGAAGCCTTCAAGGAAAACAGTGAGATTATGGTAGAATCATTCATGCAGGGAACAGAGGTTACCAACGGCTATTACAAGACACGTAAGCGTGAAGTGAAGCTGCCTGTAACCGAGGTGATACCCAAGAGTGATTTCTTTGACTACGATGCCAAGTACAATGGTAAGGTTGAAGAGATCACCCCCGCCCGTATATCTGATGAACTTAGAGACCGTATCCAGGACCTTACAGCCAAGATTTATGACCTGATAGGCTGCCATGGCATTATCCGCAACGACTACATCATTACTGACGGTGACAAGATAAACCTGCTTGAAGTGAATACTACCCCGGGCATGACCGCCACAAGTTTCATACCACAGCAAATCAGGGCTGCCGGGATGAATCTGACAGATGTTTTCACGGAAATTATTGAAGACAGTTTCTAAAAATGTTTATGTTTGTCCCATAAAGATGATTGACTATGGAGATACCACAGGAATTTGAATCAATGAGGTCATTTGAAGATTCTGAGGTGCAAAGTGCCATCAAGAGTCTTCTTGAAGATACAAGGTTCAGAAGAACCGTTCTTGACGGCATGCTGAAAGGTATTCCTATGTGGGCAATAAAACTTTACCTGAGCTTATTCAAGACCATTGACGGTTTTCAGCGATGGGTAATTTATCCGTTTGTACTAAAGAAAATCCTCAGGGACAGCTCCAACGGAT
Source organism: uncultured Bacteroidales bacterium (assembly GCA_902774275.1). Lineage (GTDB taxonomy): Bacteria > Bacteroidota > Bacteroidia > Bacteroidales > Bacteroidaceae > Colenecus. The sequence goes on along the minus strand of CACYHN010000003.1, from coordinate 37,859 downwards.
TCTCTAACAACTTCAAGAAGGTTATGCCTAAGAAACGTGAGGACTACCTGTTCCTGTCAAATCACAGGGATATTGTCCTTGATTCTGCATACCTTGATTACATCCTTCTACCAAGCGGAAAGTCATCTGTAGAGATTGGCATAGGCAACAATCTGCTTATTTACCCTTGGATAGAGACACTTGTAAGACTGAACCGCAGTTTTGTAGTAAACCGCTCTGCAAGTGCCGCAGAGCTTATTAAAACATCAGAGAACCTTTCAGCATACATACGTTTTGTCATTACACAGAAGCACAAGCCCGTTTGGTTGGCACAACGTGAAGGACGTGCCAAGGATTCTGATGACCGCACCCAAAAGAGCGTACTTAAGATGCTCACCATGTCAGGTGAAGGTTCTCTCTGCGAACGGCTTAGGTCATTACACATAACGCCTCTGACTATAAGTTATGAGTATGACCCGTGCGATTATCTCAAAGCCCAGGAGTTCCAGCTCAAGAGAGACAATCCCGGGTTCAAGAAATCCAAGCAGGATGATCTGGACAACATGAAAACAGGTATGAAAGGATACAAAGGGCATATTCATTATCAGGTATCGGAGCCTATTGACGAGGAAATAGCGGCTTTGGATGAATCTGTACCGCGCAACCAGTATCTGGATCAGGTTGCAGCCATTATTGACAAGCATATTTTCAAGGGTTATAAGATTTACCCAAGCAATAGGATTGCACTTGACATGCTGCGTGGAGACAATGCACAATCGGCATATTACACAGATAAAGACAAGCGGTCTTTTGAGAAATATCTGGAAGGACAGCTGAGAAAGATATCCATTCCCAACCCTGATTGGGATTATCTCAAGGAGAGGATTCTTACCATGTATGCAAATCCGCTCATTAACCAATTAAGCGCAATGTGATCATGAAAAGAAATTACGCTTATTTCTGCATACTGCTGTTTACCGTATCAGTCATGGTTTCATGTCAAAAAGACCAGGATGAGGTTCCTTCATATATCAGTGGATTCTTTACAGCCAGGACTGACAGCAATGCTCATATCTACAGCCTTACCGACGATATGGGAAAGGTATATGATGTTGATAATAATGACTTGATATTTGATTACTACAATTCCGGCTCACTGGCTTGTGATACCACTGTACGTATCGTAGCCACCGTGTGTGCCGGAAATGACGGAAAATATGATATTGTAAGCAAAGCTTTCCCCATTTCAACAATAGCCCCGGATTATATTCCTAATAATTTAAGACGAGACCCCATAAAGCTTAAAAGCATATATATTGGCGGAGGACATCTGAATGTGGTATTAGGCACAATGACAGAAAACGGGCAGATAGGACACAGTTATCTCTACATGTTGAAGGAAAACTCTAAGAATAATATCAGGATTAAGTTTTATCATAACGCTCATAATGACAATTCGGTTTATACGGAGAATGTATATTTGTCCATTCCCCTGACTGTCTATAATATACAAAAAAACGACACAGTCTTATTCAGCTACAAGAGCTATGAAGGAGACTGTGTCGAGAAAGTTATTTACAGATAAGGTTATTTCAACCCCTCCAGTATTTTCTTCAATACAACTGTTGCAGATATCTCACGGTTGGCTGCCTCCGGTATTACCAATGAACGGGGCCCTTCTATCACATCATCGGTCACAATCATGTTACGGCGTACCGGCAAGCAGTGCATAAAGAAGGCATTGTCCGTAACAGCCATCTGACGGTCACTGATAGTCCAGCTGCGGTCCTTGATAAGAACCTCACCGTAATGCTCGGGGCTGGCGCATGACCAGTTCTTGCCGTAAACAAAGTGTGCACCCTCAAAGGCCTTCATCTGGTCATACTCTATTGTGGCACCTGCTGTGAACTTGGGATCAAGCTCATAGCCGTGGGGGTGTGTGATTACCACCTCATAGCCTGCAGCTACCATCCACTGCGCGAATGAGTTTGGCACAGCCTGCGGCAGAGCCTTGGGATGCGGAGCCCAGCTCATTACCACCTTAGGACGCTCTACGGTCTTATGCTCCTCAATGGTGATCCAGTCAGCAAAACTCTGCAGCGGATGCCCCGTTGCAGCCTCCATGGAGAATACAGGACGGCCTGAGTACTGTATGAACTGGTTAAGTATCTTCTCCTCATAGTCATCTTCACGGCTCTCAAAACGGGCAAAAGAACGTACTCCGATAACATCGCAGTAGCATCCCATAACAGGAATGGCCTCAAGCAGATGCTCTGACTTGTCACCGTCCATAATGACACCACGCTCTGTCTCCAACTTCCAGGCGCCCTGATTGACATCAAGCACAATCACGTTCATTCCAAGGTTGAGACCTGCCTTCTGGGTACTGAGACGGGTTCTGAGACTTGAGTTGAAGAACACCATGAGCAGGGTCTTATTACGGCCCAACTCTACGTATTTATAACGGTCACGCTTTATCTCAAGGGCCTCCTGCAAAGCCTGATGCAGGTCACCCAGATCCTTTACGCTTGTAAAATGTCTCATATCTTTTTTCTATTAACTTCTTGTCTGGCCATTACCATTGATCAGCCATTTGTAGGTAGTTATCTCCTCCAGTCCCATAGGGCCGCGGGCATGCATTTTCTGGGTACTTATACCTATCTCGGCTCCCAACCCAAACTGACCGCCATCAGTGAATGCTGTGGATACGTTCACATATACACATGCTGCATCAGTGTACTGCTGGAACAGACGCGCTTTTTCAGCATTCTCAGTAACTATGCACTCACTGTGGTGTGAAGTGTAATGGCGTATATGAAGCAATGCTTCATCAAATGTGTTTACAGTCTTTATTGACATGCGGTATGCCTGGAACTCCTTACCAAAGCTCTCATCGGTGGCATGTTCCAGCAACACTGCGGGGTACTTGCCCTCCAATGCGGCGTAAGCCTCCTGATCAGCCTCTATGACTACGTTCTTGGCTGCCATGCGGATGCACAGTTCGGGCAGGTCCTTAAGGCGGTCCTTATGGATAACGACTGAATCCAGCGCGTTGCATACACTCACGCGGCGGGTCTTGGCATTGAATATCACATCGGCACCTATCTTAAGGTCACCCTCCGAGTCAAAGTATGTATGGCATACACCGGCGCCGGTCTCAATGACCGGAACCTGAGCCTGCTCACGTACCGACCTGATAAGCCGGGCACTGCCACGCGGAATGAGCAAGTCAACCATGCCCACTGCACGCATAAGCTCATTGGCAGCCTCATGACCTGCAGGAAGCAGTTCAACCACATGGGGATCAACTCCCTTCTCCTTGAGCACGCTGTGTATCAGTTCAATTATAGCGCAGTTGGAGCTGTAAGCATCGCTGCCACCCTTAAGAGCGCAAGCGTTACGTGTCTTAAGGCAGAGTGAAAACACGTCAAAACTTACGTTAGGACGAGCCTCATATATGACACCTATCACACCAAACGGTACACGGACGCGTGTAAGCTTCATCCCGTTGGGACGCACAGTCTCACTTATCACCTTGCCTACGGGATTTGTCAATCCGGCCACGCTGCGCATATCGGATGCTATGCCAGCCAGGCGCTCCCGGGTAAGCATAAGGCGGTCATACATAGGATTAGCCTTGTCCATACGGGCCAAATCCTCTGCATTAGCCTTAAGCAATGTATCTGTGTTGCTCTCTATGGCATCGGCCACAGCAAGCAGGACATCATTCACTTTATCCTCCTCAAGTAAGGGAAGAGAGAATGACGCATTCTTGAGCAGTTCTAATGTTTTCTCTATCATGGTTTACTTATTTTTTGAAGCATGAAAACGGGTGCAACGGGCACTTTCGGGGTCCGAAAGCACATCTAGCAGCACATCCTGACGGCGACCGTTGGCAATACGGACCTCAATGCCGTCGGCAGCCACACCCAGCGCTGTCTTCATCTTGGTCATCATACCGCCACGTCCATATTTTGACTTTGTACCGCTGACATAACCGGAATAGTCATCATCGGGATATACATCATGTATGAGTTCCGAGCCGGGTTCATCGGGATTTCCGGTAAACACACCATCTACATTGCTCAGTATGATAAGCAGTTCAGCTTTCATCATACGGGCCACCAGACCTGACAGTTCATCGTTATCAGTAAACATAAGTTCATCAACCGATACGGTATCGTTCTCATTTATGACGGGAACAACACCATTGTCAAGCATGGCTTTCATACAACGCTTCTGGTTGGCCAGAAGCTTGTCATTCACGAAATTCTCCTTTGTAGTAAGAATCTGTCCTACAGTGATGCCGTACTCCTGAAACAGGTCATAATAGTGCTCTATCAGTTTGGCCTGCCCCACAGCGGCAAAAAGCTGACGGCCTGTCACACTTTCATCCTTGATTCCGGGTAAGGCTCCACGCCCTGATGCTACAGCACCGGATGAGATGAGCAGAACTTCTATTCCTCTATGACGCAATTCGGCAATCTGGTCCACCAGTGCGGCCATACGTGATATGTCCAGACGACCATCCGGACGGGTAAGTACGTTGCTGCCTACCTTGACAGCTATTCTTTTGGGCTGTTTCATTGCTCTTGTAACAATTGTCTGGCATGTTCCTCATCCTGCGGATTTACAAGCACGCTTACGGGACCAGCCATAACGGTGTATGTTGAAAAAATAGCACTCATTGAGTTATTCATAATCATAGCCGGAATACCCTCTGATTCCAGACGGCCTTTCACAATCTCGGCTTCAAAAGGCTGGCCTTTGAAGACGCATACCAAATCCTGTTTCTCATTCATCGATTCCGGTTTTTAGAATCTATTAAAAGTGTCAATCTGCAAAGTTAATGTTTTTTCCCTACCTTTACACCGATATGTCACTCAAACACCTTTTCATACTGTCATTATTGCTTCCATGTGCCCTTAATTTACATGCACAGACCCATAATGATACCATCTGTTTTGAAGACGGCTCGGTCTATATAGGACAGATAACCGACTCGCTTTTCAACGGCAGAGGCAGAATGTTTTACGCTGACAGTACAGTTTATGAAGGTGAATGGAAAGATGGTCTGTGGAACGGGAAAGGAGAACTTCTGTATCCTGACGGTGACAGTTACTCCGGAGAGTTCAGGGAGCACAAATTCAACGGTTACGGTACATACAAATATGCTGATGGCGGCAACTATGAAGGTTATTGGGAGAACGGACTGTTCAATGGTTCCGGCACCATGAACTATTCTGACGGAAGTACCTATACAGGAAAGTGGGAAAATGACCTGAAAGAGGGACCGGGAGTCTATTACGATGCCAGTGACAACACACTTTACAAGGGATATTTTCATAATGACTATTACCTGACATCAAACTATGACGATTATTATAACGTGTATAGGGGCTATGTGGAAGAAGAGGACCTCCTGTCCGGACAGGGACAGACAGAATCCGGAGACAGATTACATATATACTCCGGCTTTTCATACAGTTTGGGACAGATACTCTCTGCACAGTTTGATTTTGGTCCGGAACAAGGTCTGTTCATAGGTTTTTGCATAGGTCTGGACATTGCTTCCCATGGAAAAGGCAAGGAATCTTTTGGTTATGAATACGATGAGGAGGCAGGGCAAAATGTGATGGTGGTATATGTAAAATGGGACGAACACATGAATGAGGTTATTACAGAAAAGACATATCCGAAAATAGAAATACTTGGAGAATTGGGATGGAGATGGAAAAAAATAGCATTGGGAGGTTCTGCAGGCATTACCCTTAACGACACATTCAGGAACTGCCGAGGTGGTCAGGGAAGCTATTTCGGATCAGATGAGTTTTACTACCGTGAAAAAATAACAGGATGCGGGTTCAATTACAGGATATTTTCCGACATAGTAATCAAACGACGTTACACACCAGACCGGCCAGACCTGTTCAACGTATCATTCAGAGTGGGATACGGAAACTGCGAAGGTCTGTTTATGGGACTCGGGATCTGCTTTTGAGCAAAAAAATCCCAAGATGCCGGTTTAAGCATCCTGGGATAAGTTTTTTATATACAAGCTGGCTTAAACCAGATGTCTTACCAGGTCATCCCTGTCACCATACAGATAATCAATTACAGGAATCTCAATCATTGTATAGCAACCAGGCTTCTGAAGCATTGAAGCGCGGGCAGCGCACACCAGAATCTGACCAGTCAAGGCAGGATTGTTTATTTTCATGTTAAACTCAAAGAGCTGGTTCTGTGTCTTGCCTGATACGCCCTTGCGGGTAAGGTTAACACCGTGTCCCATATCCTTGAGAGCATCAACTGACTCGACCTGCATCACATGCGTCTCATCATTTACAAAATAAGGATCTGCCTTGATTGCTGCAGCTACATCCTCAAAGCGGTAACCGTCAAGAATCTCAACATATACCATACGGCGATGGATGCCTGTCCCAACGGGGATTGTCATGGAAAGGGCAGCCTTGACACCAGGAACAGCCTTTACTGCAACAGAGTGTCCCATTGACATTCCCGGGCCAAAATTTGTGTAGCTTACGCCCTTGGGAGCCATGCCCTGAAGGAGAGCACGGACAATTGAATCAGTGCCCGGATCCCAGCCTGCCGATATCACTGCAACCTTACCGGCCTCAGCAGCAACTTGCTGAAGACGCTTGCGGGTTTCAGGAATAAGGGTGTGGATATCAAAACTGTCAACAGTATTGATACCAAGCGGAAGTATCTCATTGGCATACTCCTCAGCCTTACGTGAAGGAACACAGAGAATAGCCACATCCGGCTTGGACAGTTCTGAAATTTTCCTTACAATCTTATAGCCTTGTAACTCTTTGGGGCAATCAGCGTCACCATTACGGCGTACTATTCCTGCCACTTCAAAATCAGGAGCTGTTTCCAGTGCCTCAAGCACATATTTACCAATGTTTCCGTAGCCTACAATCGCAGCTTTTATCTTTTCCATAGGATCAAGTTTTTTTGTTACGGCTGCGAAATTATTAAAAAATCCGGTCCCATGTACATGCGCACGTGCAATAATAGGTTATAAAGAACGTTTATTTATAGTAACTCAAATGACATACACAGATGATTGAATTTATTCAGGGAAAGATTGAGGAACTCACGCCCACGCAGGCAGTACTTCTTACAGCCGGGGGCGTAGCATATGATCTGAACATATCTGTTTACACATACTCTGCCATTCAGGGCAAGGAAGAGGCACGCCTGTTTGTATATGAAGCTATCCGTGAGGATGCCTACATCCTGTACGGTTTCAGCGGAAAACAGGAGCGTGAACTTTTTCTGATGCTCATATCCGTCCCCGGCATCGGTGGTGCATCGGCCAGAATGATATTATCATCATTCTCTCCATCAGAACTCATTGGAATAGTTTCTTCAGGCAATGACTCTCTGCTTAAGAAGGTCAAAGGCATTGGTGCCAAAACCGCGCAACGCATCATTGTGGATCTGCATGACAAGATTGCAAAGACTCAATCAGATGAGATGCCACTGAATCTTCAGACCGGTATCCAGACAGGACAGATAGCAAATGAGGCTATTACCGCCATGGTTACATTGGGATTCCCGCAAGCCGCATCACAGAAAGTAGTGCAGGCCATACTCAAGGAGCAGGATAGCCTTAGTGTTGAAGCCGTTATCCGGGAAGCCTTGAAACGTATCTGAAACATTATCCGTTACATCTGATGACAAAGGGTAGAATCCTTGCCTGGGCGTTACTGCTGATGGGCTCCTGCTTGTGCGGGAGCCTTAACCGGCTTTATGCGCAGAACGCAGTAAGGACCCTCCCCAACCCCGAGAACATAACAGAGGAGATAACATATGATGAGGAAGATGAAACCTTCAGCATAGGTTACAAGCTGGGAGAAAGTTATCTGGAGGTACCTGACGTATTGACTCCCGAAGAGTACAACCGCCTGATGATGCATCGGTCCATGCAATCCTTTTATCGTGAAAAATATGACGAAGAGGTAAAGAATCAGGGTGACAACCATTTTGACTTTACTGACATGAAGTTTGACCTGGGACCGGCCGAGAAGATTTTCGGACCAGGCGGCGTACAGGTAAAGACCAGCGGATCTGCAGCCATCAAGTTCGGATATAACCGTCAAAAAGTAGATAACCCATCACTCTCAGTACAGAACCGTTCAACAGGAGGCTTTGATTTTGATGAGCAGATAAACCTGAACATCAATGCACGTGTTGGTGACAAGGTCAACATGAATCTCAACTACAACACTGAAGCCACGTTTGACATTGATGCAAAGATGATCAGGTTACGTTATGAAGGTAAGGAAGATGAGATTATACGTCTGCTTGAAGCAGGTAACATAAGTTTCCCTACCAACTCTTCACTGATACAAGGCGCATCATCACTGTTCGGCATACGTACAGACCTGCAGTTCGGTAAACTCAAACTCCAGATGGTTCTTTCACAAAAGGAATCATCATCAACAACAGTCAACTCACAAGGTGGACAGCAGATAACTGATTTTGAGATTGACGCAAGCAACTATGATGAGAACCGTCACTTCTTCCTGGCTCACTTCTTCCGTGACAGTTATGACGCGAATATGGCTATGCTGCCCAGCATAGTATCAGGAGTACAGATAACAAGAATAGAAGTTTGGGTGACAAATAAAAAGAGCAACTATGACAACCCGCGTAACATAGTGGCCTTCACGGATCTGGGAGAAACCAACCATATCAGCAACAACATATGGGCATCACAGGGTGGCAGGGTTCCTGCAAACGGAGCCAATGACCTGTACAGCCGTATCACTGCCAATTATCCCGATGCAAGGGATATTGACCAGGTAGCTGTCACACTTGGTTCATTCCTGCAAGGAAGTACTGATTATGAGAAGTTGTCCAATGCACGCATGCTTGGCACATCAGAGTACACACTCAACAGTGAATTAGGATACATATCACTCAAAAGCGCCCTTTCATCAGATGAAGTGCTGGCCGTAGCATATGAATACACATACGGAGGAAACAGCTATCAGGTAGGTGAGTTTTCATCAGACAAGACAGACGCCAGCCAGGCCCTGTTTGTAAAACTGTTGAAATCCAACTCCAATTCTCCGGGAAGCGGTACATGGAATCTCATGATGAAAAACATCTATTCCATTACGCAGGGTAGCATACAGAACTCACAGTTCAAGCTAGACATATATTACAACAGTGACAGCACAGGTAGCAGGCTTACATACATCCCTGAACAGGATCTCAAGAATTCTCCCCTGCTACGCCTGCTGAATCTGGACCGTCTGGATGACAAAAACAATCCTCACCCCAACGGAAAGTTTGATTTCATAGACAGATATACCGTACAGGCATCAAACGGAAAGATCATATTCCCGGTAGTAGAGCCATTCGGCAGTCATCTGAGGAAAGTGATTGCCAATGATGCCGTTGCTGACAAATATGTTTTCCAGGAACTGTATGACTCCACCCGTGTCGTAGCCAGACGCATAGCCGATAAGGACAAGTTCATTCTTATGGGTCAATACTCCGGCACCAACAGTAACGTAATAGCTTTAGGTTCCATCAATATACCCCGTGGTTCTGTAATCGTCACAGCCGGCGGTGTGACACTTGTTGAAAACAGTGATTATACCGTAGACTACAGCATGGGTACTGTGACTATTATCAACCAAAGCATCATTGATGCAGGCACCAGTGTGAGCGTCCAGCTGGAAAGCAATACCGAGTACAGCATGCAGCGCAAGACCATGGCAGGAGTCAACTGGATGTATGATTTCAGCAACAACTTCCAACTGGGCGGAACGATCATGCATCTGAATGAGAAGCCGCTTACCAGCAAGGTTACCATGGGTGACGAGCCTTTGGTCAACACCATGTATGGACTCAATGTAAATTGGAAACATGAGAGTCAGGCTCTGACAAACATCATTGACAAGATCCCGTTCGTAAATGCCACAAAGCCATCCAGCATTAACCTGAAAACAGAAATGGCAGCCCTACAGTCTGAAGTTTCAGACAAGGTCCAGGGACAGGCTTCATACATTGATGACTTTGAAGCAGCAGAAAGCGGCATTAACATAGCACAGCCGGGAGCATGGTCTTTGTCATCCGTACCTAAGGGAATGAAAGGATTCGGACTATCCGGCCAGGTGCAATCCGGCTACAACCGTGCTCTTCTGAACTGGTTCACAATTGATCCCCTGTTCACCCGTAGAAATTCGCCACTCACGCCATCACACATAAAAACTGACCTGGATCAACTGTCAAATCATTATGTGCGCGAGGTGTATGACCGTGAGCTTTATCCAAACAAAGAATCCACATCAAGCGAATCAACCACCCTACCCGTTTTAAATCTGGCATACTATCCCAATGAACGCGGCCCCTATAACCTTAATCCTGACCTGGATGCAGACGGTCATCTGAGCGACCCGCAGTATAACTGGGCCGGTATTACAAGAAAACTGACCACCACAGATTTTGAAGCAGCCAACATAGAGTACATAGAGTTCTGGATGCTTGACCCGTTCATTTACAACCCCGGAGCTACCGGCGGTGACCTCTATCTGAACTTGGGTGAGGTATCAGAAGATGTGCTGTTGGACGGCAAGAAGTTTTTTGAGAACGGAATGCCTGTAAACAATGACTCCGCCAAATGGACAAAGACCGTATGGGGAAAGGTCCCTACCGGCAAGAGTCTAGTATATGCCTTTGACAACACTGATGCCGATGCCCGTGACAAACAGGATGTAGGCCTAAACGGACTGTCATCAGAAGAAGAACGTAACTGGCCTGCATACGCATCCTATCTCGATGCAATAAGAGGAAAGCTCAAACCTGAGGTATATCAGAGATTCTATGATGACCCGGCAGCTGACACATACCACTATTACCGTGGCTCTGATTACGATGACGCTGGCCTTTCCGTATTGGACCGTTACCGTAAGTATAACGGTACTGAAGGAAACTCACCAAACTCCGCCGGAAACGGTACCAATTATGACCAGTCTGCCCGCATCACACCTGATGTGGAAGATGTCAACGGAGACTACACCATGGATGAATATGAGAAGTTTTTCCAGTACCGTATATCTCTACGACCTGCAGATCTTGAGATAGGACGTAACTTCATATCCGATAAACGTGAGGTTAAGGTAAAACTACGCAACGGAAATACAGAGACAGTGAACTGGTACTGTTTCCGGGTTCCTGTTACAGAATATGAGAAGGCAGAGGGCGGCATACGTGATTTCAGTTCCATAAGGTTCATGAGGATGTATCTGACCAACTTCTCGGAGGAAGTTCACATACGTTTCGGATCACTGGAACTTATGACCAGTCAATGGCGTAACTACGAACAACCCATTTACAGCGCATCCAATCGTGCTCCTTCCATTTCAGGAAAGTTCTCCGCAACATCTGTCAATATAGAGGAGAACGGTGACAGATCCCCTGTGAATTATGTGGTTCCGCCAGGAGTTAGTCGCATCATTGACCCCAGTCAGACCCAGCTGGTACAGGATAACGAGCAGGCTATGAGCCTGAAAGTAATTGGACTTGGCGCAGGAGAGGCACGTGGTATTTACAAGAAGAGTTCGCTGGATCTTCGCAAGTACAAACGGATTCAGATGTTCACCCACGCTGAGGCTGTAATACCGGATGACGGTAGCTTGCAGAACGGTGACATATCTGTATTCATCCGACTTGGCTCAGACTATTCAGGTAACTACTATGAGTATGAGATTCCTCTCGACCTGACACCAGCAGGGCATTACAGCGGTACCAATGAAAATGACCGCCGTGCGGTATGGCCAGACCGTAACATGCTTGACATTGACTTCGATGTCCTCACCCAGGCCAAGAACAACCGTAATGTACAGAAGAACCTGGGTGCGATTGATGCATCATCAACATACTGTGAATATGACCCTAACAACCCCATGAACCGCATAAGCGTGGTAGGTAATCCGTCATTAGGTAATGTACGCGCAATAATGATAGGTATCCGCAACAACTCCATGAGCGCCAAAGATGCCGAGGTTTGGGTTAACGAACTGCGTCTGGTAGGTTATGAAAGCAAGGGCGGTATGGCAGCTCAGGGCACATTAGGACTAAGATTATCAGATCTGGCCTCAGTTGATTTCTCCGGAACAATGAGTACTGCCGGATATGGTGGCCTGGAGCAGAGCATCAAAGACCGCAAGACTGATGACCAATACAGGTATTCAATAACGACCAGCACCAATGTGGGCCGTTTCCTCCCAGAGAAAGCGCGCATATCAGTTCCTGTCTATTATTCATACACAAGAGAAAACACTTCACCCAAATACAGCCCTTATGACACGGACCTTCTTCTTGAAGATGTAATTGAGTCTTATCCTGAGGGCAACGCACGTGATTCCATCAAGAGTATAACACAGGATACCAGGGAGAGCCACAACTTCAGCATATCGAATGCAAGAATCAACATAAGCAGTGAGAAGCCTATGCCTTATGACCCGGCAAACTTCTCATTCAGTTTCTCTGAAAGCGTAAGCAACCGGAACAACAGTACCATTGAATATGAGCATGACCAGAACTGGAGGGCATCAATTGATTACAATTATTCACCCGGTCTTAAGGGATGGTCACCTTTTGCCGGCATAGGATATGAAGCAAAATGGTTCAGTATAATCAAAGATACAAAGATCAATTTCCTGCCACAGAGCTTCTCTTTCAACACAACGCTTCAGCGCAATTATCATGAGCTCCAGGAGCGTGATCTGGAGGGTTCAGAAGGAATACCTGTATCGTTCTCACAACAATTCTACTGGAACCGTGACCTCTCCATACGCTGGGATCCGTTACAGCTTCTGAAACTGTCATTCAACGCCAAGACCAGAGCTGAGATTGAAGAACCATATACCGTAGTAAACAAGGACCTTTACCCTGACCAGTATCAGCTGTGGAAGGACTCCGTAAAGATGAGCCTTATGCATATGGGCCGCCCGCTTGACTACAGCCAGTCATTCAATGCATCATATTCCATTCCTATCAACAAGATACCATTAACGGATTGGATTACAGCCGATGCCAGTTTCAACTCATCATACTCATGGAACCGCGGCACGACATACGCCAACGGCATATCTTACGGCAATATCATATCAAACAGACGTTCTGTTTCACTTAACGGACGTTTTAACCTGCTCAATATGTATAACAAGGTTTCATACCTGCATAAATTAAACGCCCGATACTCTTCAAACAGTACTTCTGACTCCTATTCTTCAACCAGAAACAAGAGATTCCAACAGGAGATGACACTTTTACCTGGTCAACGCAATATAATTGTACATAAAATAGGTACCTTGAATCCCAAACTTACTGTTACCACAAAAGACGGTACCAATGTAAAACTAAAATTCCGCAAACTGAGTGCAGACAGCATTTCAGTCAAGGTCAAGGATACTCTTGATGTAGTTGTAAAAATAATACAGGATCCAAATCTGCCGGTCAGAAAGAAAAACTTCTCCATACGTGAGGGTATAGATGTAGGGCTCAGATTACTCATGATGGTTCGTAATGTTTCCATATCCTACCGTAATGACTACTCTATGTCTCTTCCGGGATTCATGCCAAAATCCGAGGTGTTCGGTCAAAACAGTTCAAACGGCCTGATGGCTCCAGGACTGGACTTTGCGTTTGGATTCACAGGAGACAATTATCTTTACAAAGCCATAGATAACGGATGGCTGTTGTCAAATGACAGTATTGCACATACTGCATCATCCAATGCCGTAGAGGATCTTCAGGTCAAATTCTCCATTGAACCGTTCAGGGATATCAAGATTGACGCTAATGCAAGTTGGAGCAAATCAAGTTCTAACCGCATACAATATATGTACACAGGTATGCCCAGTACACGTAGCGGCAGTTTCAGCATGACTACCATTTCCATAGGAAGTGCATTTGAGACACATTCTGCAAGCAACAACTACCACTCACGCAGTTTTGACCGTTTCATAAACAGCCTTCCCATAATACGTGACCGCATAGAATCAATGTATGAAGGAGCGCGCTACCCCGAAGGAAGTAGCCGTGCAGGTGATCTTTATGACAAAGCAAACGGAGGAGTTGACATGTACTCTGCAGACGTGCTTATCCCAGCTTTTCTGTCAGCATATACCGGACGTAATGCAAAGAAAACTACATTAGATCTGTTCCCCAGCATACTGAACATGCTTCCGAACTGGTCATTCACATATAGCGGCCTCAGTAAGATTCCGTTCTTCAAGAAATACTTTAAGAGTTTCAACCTGACACATGCCTACAAGAGTGTCTATTCAATTGGCAGTTTCAACACCTTCAACAGCTATATGGAGTACATGAACGGACGCGGATTCATAGAAGATGTTACCAGCGGTAACCCCATTCCGAGCACTATGTTCAATATCAGTTCTGTATCCATTAATGAGTCATTCTCACCGCTGTGTGGCGTGAACATGACTTTCCTGAATGACATATCGGCTCATCTGGAATATCGCAAGACACGTGTTCTTACCCTCAGCACCACCGCGTTACAGATAGTAGAAACCACATCCAATGACATCACTGCCGGCGCCGGCTACAAGATAAACGGAGTCAAACTGTTTGGAGCACGACAGGGTACCGGACGTAACAAGGTGAGCAATGACATTAACATGAGCGCTGATTTCTCATTCCGCAATCAGAATGCCATATGCCGTAACCTGCGTGACCAAAGCACACAGGCCACCAGCGGAAACCGCGCTGTCAAGTTCTCCTTCCAGGCAGACTACACTTACAGCCGTATGCTCACCATGAACTTCTATTACGATTATCAGAGCAACTTCCCGCTGGTATCAACATCAGCATTCCCCACTTCTACTCACGATGTGGGATTTACCCTTAAGTTTACCTTGACCAGGTAAACTTAAGGGCTAAAGCCCTTTCCTTATTTTAGTTTGCTACGCAAACAGGCCGGCCTCCGGCCGGGTAAGAATAAAGGCCCGAAAATTCGGACCTTTATTTTTACTGGACAATCGCCAGCCTAATCTTATTAGTATCAAAGTTTGCCGATGGCTGGGAAGGTTTGGCTTTGAGCAATGGTAAACTTGGACTGGCAGCGGATATCCTGTGATGAGGCGGCAAAGTCTGCCTTGTACTCACCCTGCAGTGTCTGCCAGCATGAAGATTCCAAATTGAACCCGGCCAACTCATACTCTGACAGTTTGAACTCAAGAACCTCACTTGCACCGGGTTGAAGCAGTGCTGTCTTACCGTATGCCTTGAGTTCCTTGATCAGGCTGTTAAGGCCGCCGTTGGGAGCCTCAATATACACCTGCACAGCCTCCTTACCGGCTACAGAGCCTGTGTTAGTTACCTTTACTGACAAAGAAACTACACCATCAGTTATAGTAGCTTTGGGCTCGCTATATGCAAATTTAGTGTAACTGAGTCCGAATCCGAACGGATAGGATACCTGCTCGGGATGACGGTCATAATAACGGTAACCTATATCAAGACGCTCCTTGTATTCAGTATAATCAAACAGGGCCACTGGTTTAGCTTCAGGATTGCCACGATTGGCACGTGACTGCATCTGGAGTTCACGCGCATTGACCGGATAGTTTGCCGTAGAAGGAATATTCATAAAGTCAATGACATATGTGTCAACCAGTTTACCTGATGGGTTGACAGTACCCTTAAGGACATCTGTTACAGCATAACCTGCCTCCTGTCCGGGGAGCCCTGCAAGCAGAATGGCATCTGGCTGTGACTTCCAGCTTGCGGTCTCTATCGGAGCACCGATATTAAGTATAACAACAACCTTCTTACCCTTAGAGTGGAATGCTTCACAAACATCCTTGATAAGTCCCTGCTCTATGTCAGTGAGTGTATAATCTCCCTCATAACCACGATCGGCTGATTCACCACAACTGCGCCCGATGGTGATTATAGCGATATCGCTTGCAATGGCGTCGGCACGGTACTGGAAGGGCTTACGTACAAGTGACTGCGGGATAACGTGGTTGGTCAGATTGGTACGCATGAACTGATTGGCACTCATTCTACTATTATGCTCTTCAACATACTTGCTGTATGATGATGAGACTGAAGGCTCCAACTTGTATCCTGCAGCTTTCAGGCCCTCATCCAGACCGACTGCATGTTTGTAATTGACACTACCGCTACCTGTACCTACCACATACATATCATATGAGCTTACACCATACAGGGCGATCATCTTACAGTTCCTGTCAAGCGGCAGAGCGCCCTCATTCTTAAGCAGAACCATACCCTCTGTAGCGCTGGAACGTGAAACCTGAGCATGTGCTTCAAGATTGGGGTCATTATGGAACTCATAACCCTGCATCTTAGGTGAGCGGGCAATGAACGCAAGTATCTTAGCTACATTACGGTCAATTATCTTCTCATCAAGAGTGCCATTCTGAACAGCCTCGATTATGCTCTTTATCTGATTGGCACTACCCGGCATAAGCAGGTCATTACCGGACTTCACGGTAGCAACGGCATCACGGCCGCCACCCCAGTCTGTCATAACCATACCCTCAAAACCCCATTCCTGACGCAGTATGCTGTCAATGAGGGTTATATTCTCCGGTGCATATGTACCATTAATCTTATTGTATGATGTCATGACAGCCCATGGCTGTGATTCACGTACTGCAATCTCAAATCCCTTCAGATATAGTTCACGTGCAGTCTGCTGATCTATTTTGACATCATTGGCCATGCGGTTGGTCTCCTGATTGTTTAGGGCATAATGCTTGATGGTGGCACCTACTCCGTTGCTTTGCACGCCACGTACCATAGCGGCAGCGGTCTTGCCCGATATTACAGGATCCTCTGAGTAGTACTCAAATGAACGGCCTAACAGAGGATTACGGTGCAGGTTAAGAGCCGGAGCAAGCAGACAGTCTGCTCCGTAACGTTTCACCTCATCACCAATAGCTACACCCACCTCCTCTACAAGCTGTTGATTCCAACTCTGAGCCAGCAATGTTGCTACAGGGAATGATGTACAATAATATGTCTGCTCTTCGCCCTGACGTGTAGGATTGATTCTCAGTCCACCGGGACCATCGGGCAACATCACAGAAGGAATACCTAAACGCGGTATAGGATAGGTCTGACCGGCACATCCGGGAATGAGATTTTTGGCATCCTTTATCTCCTGAGCTATCTCATTTCCGTTCCAGGCTCCCACACCCACAAGTAGGTTCACCTTTTCCTCAAGAGTCATAGCAGCAACCACCTTTTTCATAGATGACTTACCAAACTCTACAGTACGGTTACAGGATACAGTCACGAATGCCATCAATGCGGCACAGGCAACAGGAATAAACGCTTTTCTATTCATAATCAGGTTAGTATTGTTAGGTTAGTAAAATCAGCATTTGGCTTCAAGCCCTCGCTTCCGTGCCTCCTCAAGCAGGAAGTTGAATGCAGCATCATGTTCGTTCGGAATCACCCCGTCAAGTATCGCATCCTTTATAGAAGCTTTCAGTTCACCGACTATGGCGGTAGGCTCCAGCCCAAAGGTACGCATTATTTCCAATCCGTCAACAGGAGGCTGGAAGTTACGTATGCGGTCACGCTCCTCAAGGTCAACCATCTTCTGTCGCACCAGCTTGAAGTTCTCCAGATGACGTTTCTTTTTCTGCTCATTCTTGGAGGTTATATCAGCTTCACAGAGGGTCATCAGGTCATCTATATCATCACCGGCATCAAAAAGAAGGCGCCTCACGGCAGAGTCTGTAACCTCATCATCAACAATGGCTATGGGACGCATGTGCAGCTCTACCATTTTCTGGACATACTTCATCTTTTCATTCTTAGGCAGTTTCATACGCTCAAAAATGCCGGGAATCATCTTCATGCCCACATAGTTATGATTGTAGAATGTCCAGCCGTGAGCCGGTTCCCACTTCTTGGTGCGGGGTTTGCCAATATCATGAAGCAACGCAGCCCAGCGTAACCACAAGTCATTACTGTTACGGGCTACATTATCCAGTACCTCCAATGTATGGAAGAAAACATCCTTGTGCCCACGGCCGTTCACCGTCTCCACGCCCTGCAGGGCGGTAAGTTCCGGAAATATCAGTTCCAGCAAACCGCACCGGTCCAAATCAATGAATCCCTTAGATGGAACGGGTGCCAGCAGTATCTTGTTGAGTTCTTCCGATATGCGCTCCTTACTGATGATACCTATGCGCTCGCGGTTTTTTTCAAGTGATGCAAAAGTAACGTCATCAATATAGAAGTTGAGTTGTGTGGCAAACCTGATGCAGCGCATCATGCGCAATGGATCATCACTGAATGTAATCTCCGGATCAAGCGGAGTGCGGATTATACGCTCCTGAAGGTCATCAATACCACCGAACGGGTCAACCAGTTCACCAAAACGGTCTGCATTGAGACATATGGCCATTGCGTTTATGGTAAAATCACGGCGGTTCTGGTCATCCTCAAGAGTTCCATCCTCTACGATCGGATTACGAGACTCCCTGTTATATGACTCCTTACGTGCTCCTACGAACTCCACCTCCAAATCACCCTTCTTGACCTGAGCCGTACCAAAGTTCTTGAACAGACTTACGTGTGCCCCCCTGCCCAATGCCTTGCCGTAGGCCTTGGCCATCTCCAGGCCACTACCTACCACCACTACATCAATATCCTTGCTGGGACGCTCCAAGAAAAGGTCACGTACATATCCGCCCACCACATAGCATTCCAGCCCCAGACCATCGGCAGTCTGAGACAGCAGCCTGAACTCCTTGCGGTCAAGCAACCGGGCCAGTTCCTCATCACTATATATCTTCATAGTATGGCAAAGATACTCAAAAATCCACTTTAGCTGGTTATTGCATTACATTTTTGGCTCTAGTAGTAGGTGGTCCTCGAGAATCGGGCCATACTTGCAGAAAAAAGGCCCTGTGAGGCTTCCGCCAGCAAGTATAGCTTCATTCTTGCCATTTTAGCCCTTATTTGATGCCATACTTGCAAGAAATGTGGATTGTACTGCTTGTGGTGACAAGTATGGCCAATAAAGCTGTTTTTTTCAGGAAACTGAGTACTTTTGCATCGATAAAAACAATTGAGATGAAAAAGATACTTGCTATACTGACAATAGGCGCATTCATAGTTTCCTGCGAGGAGAGTATAGAGAAAAAAGCCGAACAACATCTGGACAATGCAAAAGAGGCGTTCAGTATGGGAAATTACAATGTCGCCAAGCAGGAGATTGACAGCATCAGAATTCTTTATCCCAAGGCATTTGAGACCCGACGTCAGGGTATCAGACTGATGCAGCAGGTTGAGGAGGCTGAGCAGTTGCGTGCCATTGAGTATGAGGATAGCATGATTGTTGCTGCAACCGCAGCATTTGAAAAGATCAAGGCTGACTATGTATTTGAAAAGGACGAGAGATATCAGGATATTGGTCTTTATACGATAAAGAGCCAGGCTCCCAACCGCAACATAGACCGCACTTACATCCGTGCACAAGTGGATGAACTGGGCCGCATGACGCTTATTTCAAGTTACCGCGGCAGTTCTTACATACATCATGACTGGCTCAAACTTAGCGTAGGAGATATCTATGTAGATACACCCGAATCAAATGACCGCCATGAGTTTACAGACCTGGGCATATGTTACGAGAGGTTAAGCTTCATAAACGGCAATGATGGCGGAGCAGCGGCATTCATCAGTGCCAACAAGGATGCAGACATCACCTACACACTTTACCGCAAGACCGGTCCTGACAGCAGCCGTCCCGTGTACCGTAATCTCAAACTCAATAAGAATGACCGATACGCCATAGCGCAACTCTATGACCTGTCACTCATTCTGTTGTCTCTGAACGAGCACAAAAACCTACGTGATGAAGCTGAACGTCACCTCATGTTCATCCGCTCCAAGATGAAGGATGAATCAACTGAGAATGCAGTTCAGGAAAATGACTGATATTGCTATTGGCGCCACGAACTTGACCAGATAGTATATGGTCAGGCATAGCCAGCGCGGCAGTTTGAGTGAACCGCCATTGGTGAGTTCATCAAGATAATTGGCTCGCTTGAGCCTCCAGCCGGCAAATATGGCAAGCAACAGACCGCCCACAGGCAGCATTATGTTTGATGTGATGTAGTCAAAGAAATCAAACACGCTAAGGCCAAACAGTTTGAAACCTTCAAGCGGTCCGAATGAGAGCGAGCAGAACGTACCTACTACACCGCAAAGCACAAAACATATGATCACAGCCATAGTACGTGACTTGCGCAGTTCCTCTATGATGTATGCCGCCAGCACCTCCATTAATGATATGGACGATGTAATTGCTGCCAACAACAGCGCCAAGAAGAACAGCACTGCGGCAACACTCCCTAAAGGCATGGAACTGAACACACCCGGAAGCGTAATGAACACCAGTCCGGGACCGGCATTGACATCGGCCTCAACACCGTTCATGGCGGCAATTGCATAGACCGCAGGAATAATCGCCAGACCGGCAATCACGGCAAAACCGGTATCAAAGAATGAAATCCACGCGGCTGATGCAGTAATGTTCTCATCCTTTTTAACGTATGATGCGTATGTGAGTATGCAACCGCATCCTATACTGAGTGAGAAAAAAGCCTGCCCCATGGCTGCCACGCATGTATTGGCATCAATCTTACTCAAATCAGGAACAAACATATACCTCAAACCTGCCGATGCTCCCGGCAGAGTGAGTGAGCGTATTACCACCAACACTATGATTACAAACAGCACACTAATCATAATCTTGGACATACGTTCTATACCTTTGCGTACGCCAAATACTATTATAAGCCCCGTAACACCGAGAAATACCAATGTAAAAGTGAGAGGCTCCCATGGATTACTTATGAATGCCCCAAAGAAATCAGCATAATCTCCCCCATATGACATAAGCGAGCCCGATACGGCATCGACCAGGTACTTGACTGACCAGCCTCCCACCACACAGTAGAATGAGAGTATGCAACCCGATGCCAGCACCGCAATGAAACCTATCCAACGCCATTTGGAACCTGGAGCCAGCTTGTCAAAAGTACGGAATGGATTTGAAGCACCCCTACGGCCTATGAGATACTCCGATATCATAACCGGAAGACATATGAATACCAGCATGATAACATAAAGCAGCAGGAATGCCGCTCCACCGTTCTTACCGAGCGTATATG
Organism: uncultured Bacteroidales bacterium; assembly: GCA_902774275.1. Lineage (GTDB taxonomy): Bacteria > Bacteroidota > Bacteroidia > Bacteroidales > Bacteroidaceae > Colenecus. Next base: position 16,641 of record CACYHN010000003.1, on the reverse strand, counting down.
GAAAGCGCCATATATTACCCAGGCCTATGGCAGAGCCTGCCATAGCCAGAAGCATGCCGATACGGCTGCCGAATGTCTCACGCTGTTTTGATCCCATCAGAACAATCTTATAATGTCATTCAGATTAGCAAAAATGAGTAGTCCGAAAAGGATTATCATTCCTATTGTATTGGCCACCTCAAGGAACTTATCGCCCGGTTTCTTGCCTGTAACCACCTCTACCAGAAGAAACAGCACATAACCACCGTCAAGTGCGGGTATAGGCAGGATGTTCATGAATGCCAGAATTATGGAAAGGAATGCTGTCATAAGCCAGAAGGCATGCCAGTTCCACTTCTCGGGGAATATCTTGCCTATTGTACCAAAACCGCCCAGGCTCTTGGCACCCTCTTTGGTAAATACATAACGGAAATCACCCACATAACCTTTCAGAGTATTCCAGCCATATTTGATACCGGCAGGAATTGAACTCCAGAAACCGTATTCAATATATACAGGCTCATATTCATCAGTATAATGCACGATACCTACCCTGAAATTGTCATCGGCTGTTACCTTCAAGGTATCCCTACCCACTCCGGGACGTCCTATTACCATATCCAGTTCACGGCTTACGTATGCATTCTCTGCACGTGTACGCAAATCAGAAATGATTGTCTGGAAAGATGTCCATGTAGCTGCATTCATACCGTTTAAGGTAAGTATTGTATCACCTGCCACAAGACCGGCTGAGTATGCACCACAGATACCTTCATCAGTAATTACACTGTCAATAACCATTGGACTCAGTATTGACACGAACGGTATTGCGCGTGTAAAGTCAAACAGAGACAACTCTTCAGGAATATCAATCTCAACCTTCTGTCCGTCACGCATGACAGTTGCCTTGGATGCGGCGGCAATGGCGCGGTATAAATCCCCGTCAAACGCACTTGTGGGTTTGCCGTCTGTTGCAATGATAATATCACCGTCACGGAATCCTATTGATTTGGCCTGCTCATTGAATTCCATACCATGTTTAAGGCCTTGTGCGGGAACATAACTGTCACCCCATTTGAAGAGCACCATGGAATAGACAAAGAATGCCAGGATCAGGTTGAACAGCACACCACCCACCATTATCAGCAAGCGTTGCCAGGCAGCCTTGGTACGGAACTCCCATGGTTTGGGTTCCTGTTTCATAGCGGCCACGTCCATGGACTCGTCAATCATGCCGGCTATCTTGCAGTAGCCGCCAAACGGGACCCAGCCCACACCGAACTCAGTGTTCTCCGGTGACCGGCGCCAGTCATCTTCAGGAAGTGACTCCAGGTCAATGGGCTTGTATGTTATCTCTTCCTTACCCTCAAAATTATAATGTTTTTCCTCTTCATAACTGTCAGGGACATTCTTGGCAAAGAACTTGACACGTATCTTACCGTTAACCCGCTTAATCCTGAAAATTGAAAAACGGGGATTGAAGAATGCATAGAACTTATCCACCCTTACGCCAAACAGACGTGAAAACAGATAGTGTCCGAATTCATGGAATACTACAAGAATGGTAAGAGAAAGTACTAATTGGAAAAAACGGATCCAAAATGTTGACATATCAAAAATGTTTAATCTGTTTATTTTATAAGTGATGCGGCAACCCTGCGGGCCTCAGCATCGGTTTCTATATACTCCTCAAGTGTGGATTTACGGCGGAACGGCACACGCTCCATTGTCTCTGCTATCACGTCACTCATCCCAAGGAATCCTATTCGGTCATGCAGGAATGCAGCTACACATACCTCATTGGCGGCATTCAGTATGCAGGGCATGTTACCTCCGCGTTCTATTGCCTGGTAAGCAAGTGCCAGGTTACGGAAACGTTCCGTATCAGGCTCCTCAAACGTGAGCATATGCATGGTGGTGAAATCCACACGCGGGAAATCGGCCTTAAGGCGGCGCGGATATGAGAACGCATACTGTATGGGCAGACGCATATCGGGAGCGCCCAGCTGAGCCTTTATGGCACCATCTGCAAACTGTACCATGGAGTGGATCACGGACTGCGGATGCACCACAACCTGAATCTTGTCATACGGTACGCCAAACAGCCACTTGGCCTCAATCACCTCAAAGCCCTTGTTCATCATTGAGGCGGAATCTATGGTTATCTTGGCACCCATATCCCAGTTGGGATGTTTAAGGGCCTGTGCCTTGGTTACAATAGCAAGCTGGTCCCTACCCAGAGTACGGAACGGCCCGCCGCTGGCGGTAAGCAGGATCTTCTCAACCGGATTCATGGTCTCACCGCTCAGACACTGGAATATGGCTGAATGCTCTGAATCAACTGGCAGTATGGGGGTCTTATACTGGAGAGCCAATGAAGTGACAAGCTCACCTGCCACTACCATCGTCTCCTTATTGGCCAAAGCTATCACCTTACCTGCCTTGATTGCCTCTATCGTAGGGCACAGGCCTGCAAATCCAACCATTGAAGCAAGGACAATGTCAATAGGATCAGCCTGTACAACCTGACTGAGTGCATCGGCACCGGCATAAACCTTGACAGGCTGACCGGCCAATGCGTCACGCAGCTTGCCGTAATGCGCCTCATTTGCTATGACCACAGCTTCAGGCTTGAACTTGAGAGTCTGTTCTATAAGCAGATCGACACTGTTATTGGCAGTCAATGCATATACCTCATACTCATCAGGATGTGAGGCAATCACGTCAAGCGCTTGCCTTCCTATGGAACCTGTTGAACCTAATATGGCTATCTGTTTCACTGGAACAAAATATATTTTTCAGGGTCAAGAGGCTGCCCCTGATACCACAACTCAAAATGCAGGTGTGAACCTTGCAGAGACTGGTCCTGGCCACGCCCCACAAGCGCTATAACCTCACCCTGCTTGACACGGTCACCTGACATCTTTATTAGAGACTCACAATGCTTATAAACTGATATCAGTTCTCCCGGGTGGGCAATACATATTGTATAGCCCATCTCAGATGTATATGTAGCCAAGAGTACGGTTCCGTCAAGAACCGCCACCACGCTCTGGTTAGGACTGGCAGCTATATCAACACCCAGATGCTGGTCAAGCGCATTATAACTGCTTGAAACCAGTCCGGCAGTGGGACGGAACATACTTATGGTAAGCACTTCATTTACCGGCTGAGATTGCGATGTTATATTATAGCGCTCGGCCTCCTCGTACTGTCTGATAAAGTTCTCCTCACGCTCTGTACGCTCCACAACCAAATCAGTGCGTACCCTTGTCAGAGAATCAATAGAATATACTGTATCAAGTGATACCGCTCCTGCAATTATATCCTGAAGATTTGCAACATATCTGTTCTGCAGTTCAAAGACCTGCTCCAGTGAATCAATACGCAATGCTTCATTCACGATAGCCTGCCTTATCCTGTAGTCCTCAATGGTAGTGCCTTTCTGTTTGGGTGAGTGCCGATATATCTCTATCCCGCACCACGCTCCAAGCCCAGCTATTACCAGAACTGCCAACGTAAGAATTAAATGCGATATCTTCATCCTGAACACCCTGCGCTGTTCATCCTCGTTCACCACAGTGAGTCTGTACAGGTAAACGAACCTGCGCAGCAGGCTCTTGCGCCCGGCTTCCTTACGTCTCTGACGGATACTCTTCATATTCTACAGTTCAGCAAGCCCTTCAGGGAGTTTATAATACAACGTCCTGTTTTTTCTGTCCACCTTAGTAATCCACTCTGCATTGGCCGGGATGATCCTCTCACGCTCACCGTCACGAACCAGGAACAGGATATTGGGAGTACTGTCATCAACGGCATGTACGGCACCAAGTTCTCCCGCGGCAGAGTCTATTACTTTCCAGTCAAGGAAAGAACTCCATGACGGAACCTCATCATCACCCTCAGCCACATAACGGAGCGGCATATATACAGTCACACCCATAAAACGGCTGGTAGCCTCAACCGTATCATAACCTTCAAACTTGACCAGTATGGTAGTGCTGCTCTTTTCACGGATTGACTCCAGAAAGAACGGCACCAAGATGCCATCCATAGAGCAGACCAGACAATCCAGATCATCCGTCCAATCGAGTGAAGCGGGCACAGTCACAGCCATCTCACCGCCTACTCCGTGCGGTTTGACTATAGTACCTATCCTCTGTACCTCACTCAGTTCAATCATATCACTCCACTCTGGTTATTTTGGCACCAAGTGCGTTCAGACGGCCGTCTATATCCTGATAACCGCGGTCTATCTGACCGATATTATCTATGCGGCTGGTACCGTTTGCACTCATTGCGGCTATAAGCAAGGCAATACCGGCACGTATATCGGGCGATGACATACGGCGGGCCTGCAATGGGAACTGACGGTCATGACCTATAACCACAACGCGGTGAGGATCGCACAGTATCACCTGCGCGCCCATATCAATCAGGTTATCCACAAAGAACAGGCGGCTCTCAAACATCTTCTGATGTATGAGTACGCTGCCCTTGGCCTGTGTAGCTGTAACTAGCAGCACACTCAGAAGGTCAGGGGTAAGTCCCGGCCAAGGAGCATCGGCCAATGTCATTATGGAGCCGTCAATGAATGAGTCTATCTGATAATGCTCCTGAGCAGGAATGTATATGTCATCAACACGCTGCTCCATCTTTATGCCAAGACGGGCAAAACTCTCAGGTATGATGCCAAGGTTCTGATAAGAAACATCCTTGATGGTTATCTCACTGGCAGTCATGGCGGCCATGCCTATGAAACTGCCCACCTCAATCATATCCGGCAATACCTTGTGCTTTGTGCCGTGCAGTTCCTTTACGCCGTGAATGGTAAGACGGTTGCTGCCTATGCCCTCAATGCGGGCGCCCATGCGCACCAGCATACGGCATAGTTGCTGAACATACGGTTCACAGGCGGCATTATAGATTACAGAATCACCTTGAGCCATCACAGCAGCCATAATGATATTGGCTGTACCCGTAACCGATGCCTCATCAAGCAGCATGTAATTACCGCGCAGGCAATCTGCCTTGAGTTCATAATAACCGCGAGCCTCATTAAGAGTGAATGTAGCGCCAAGAGCCTGGAAACCCTTGATATGGGTATCCACACGGCGGCGGCCTATCTTGTCACCTCCGGGCTTGCTTACCGTAGCATGTCCCAGACGGGCCAACAGCGGACCGAGCAGCATGACAGAGCCGCGCAATCCGGCACTGCGTGTCACAAAGTCCATGCTTTCAGCATAATTACGGTCTATGGTTTCAGCCTTGAATGCCCAGCTTCCGGGAGCTATATTGGTTACCTTTACGCCTAACTGGGCCAGCATATCGATAAGGTTCCTTACATCAAGAATGTCAGGGACGTTCTGCACCGTCACCTCATCGGCCGTAAGCAATACGGCACAGAGTATCTGGAGCACCTCATTCTTGGCGCCCTGCGGACGTATGGTCCCCTTGAGGCTACGGCCTCCCTCTATCAGAAATGACGGCATACTCTCAATATCTGCGTTTGTTCTTTTTCTTTCCGTGCTGCTGGGCGCGCTGCTGCGGCGGTGCCTGTGCAAACTGTACGTCCAGGTCACCATCCTGAAGGCGGATGCGTCCGTGTGAGAAGTAATCAATATCAGCGGCAATGCGCTCGTCACTCACCAGCTCCTTATTCCAGGTCATCAGGTCCTTTTTCATCTGCACAGCAAGCAGGCGTACCAACTGGCTACGCTCGGGACCCTCAGGCATATCGACAGCGACCTTGATCAATGAAGGTACTATATGACCGTAATGACGGTAACGTATGTCACCGGCCGTATAATCAATATGCTCCGGTTTCTGCTGGGTCTTCTCCAGACGGGTTATCTCACAAGGATAGTCAATGTCAAGCTTATAATCCGACATGAATGCCAGATGGTCCCACAGCTTGCCCTGGAAATCGGGCACGTCACGCAATGTGGGGAACATGCTGCCCATAATGTTGATGATGGTATTGGCACAGTGCTGACGCTCGGCGCGGTCAGGTATTGTCACTGCATACTCCACCATCTCCTGTACGGCACGTCCGTACTCGGGCATAGGCATCTTCTCTCTTTGGGTATTGTAGTTCATCAAACCAGTTTTTTAGGTTTAACAGCAATAAAATCTTTCAGATAATAGGGTTCAAAGTAGGCCACGTCACGGAACTCCTCACGGTTCATTGACTGCTCGGCAAGCGGGAACATCCATCGGGCCTCAGGGTTGATATCATCCAGGAAACGGGCATTTGGATGGTTGATGGTCTCACGGCACTTGGCGGCTCCGTTACCCATGAACCATACGGGATGCTTATCCAGATACTCGCGGTAAGTGTCAGGGGTTACTATATCGGCGCGTATCTCACGGACCTCATTGAGGGCGCGGTCATATATGGCGCTATATACCTCCATGCGGCGGGCATCAATCATGGGACAGAGCAGTGCGTCATCGGACAGTTCCAGATTCAGCAGCGGCTGTACGCAGAGCAACTTTAAGGTTGATACCGATATCAGTTTTATCCCGCGGCCGTAGCATACTCCCTTGGCCATGGATACACCTATACGCAGTCCTGTATATGAACCCGGGCCCTCACTTACGGCAACAGCATCCAGCTTAAGGCCGCGGCTGTCAACAAGCGCTAATGCTTCATCCAGCAAGACGCCCAACGATACGGCATTGTTATGTCCCTCACGGTCAGCCTTGTCAAACACCAGCTGGCCTTCATCACTAACTGCCACTGAACAACCGTCAGTAGCTGACTCTATGTGCAGAATTACACTCATCTCAAAAAGTCACCCTATTAACTTGCAAAAATAAGGATATTTTTCCAAAGGAAAAGGCCGTATCGGGGTCTATTTTCCACCCCAATACGGCCTTTAGCCTGTTTTAACGTGAATAATCCGGAATTACTTGCCGAAATAGCGTTTGTAAAGAGCCTCGAATCCCTTACCGTGGCGGGCCTCGTCCTTGGCCATCTCATGAACGGTATCATGGATTGCATCCCAGTTCTGGGCCTTGGCGGTCTTGGCAATCCCCAGCTTGCCCTCACATGCTCCGTGTTCGGCTTTCATACGCTTCTCAAGGTTGGTCTTGGTATCCCATACAACCTCACCCAGAAGCTCGGCAAACTTGGCGGCATGCTCGGCCTCCTCAAAAGCGTAACGCTTGAAAGCCTCGGCAATCTCGGGATAGCCTTCGCGGTCAGCCTGACGGCTCATGGCCAGATACATGCCCACCTCGGAGCATTCGCCTGTGAACTGCATGCGCAGGTTGTTTACCATCTCCTCAGAGCCAACCTGGCCGTCGCCAAGAATATGCTCGCAGGCAAACTGCAGAGACTCTCCGTTCTCCACGATCTCCTTGAATTTCTCTCTCGGCGCTTTACACTGTGGGCAGCGCTCAGGTGCCTCATCTCCTTCATGAACGTATCCGCATACGGTGCAGATGAATTTCTTTTTCATAATCCTTCTTTATTAATTGGTTTGTGAATGGTCTGTTTGCAAATATAACTAATTTTGCAGAACAAAAAATAATCAGGGAAAATGATTCAGTCAATGACAGGTTACGGCAAGGCAACGGCCGAGACCGGAAACAGGAAAGTGATAGTTGAAATCAAGTCGCTCAACAGTAAGGCAATGGATATCTCAACCAAGATTATCCCAGTCTATCGCGACAAGGAACTCGATATACGTTCACGTATCACTGCGGCCTTAGAGCGTGGCAAAGTGGATTTTTCACTCTATATCGATGCTGCTGCAACATCGGGCGCACAGGCCATCAACGTACCAATATTCAAGAGTTATCTTGAGCAGATCAAGGCAGTTTCGGCCGAAACCGGCGCACCTATGCCTGAAGATTTGTTCCCTGTCATATTGCGTATGCCTGAAGTGCTCAGCACCAACCAGCAGGAAGAGGTAAGCGATGAGGAGTGGCAGGCTGTATTGGCCGCCGTTGACCAGGCTATCAATGCCCTTGTTGATTACCGCAAGGCTGAGGGTGTAGCTCTGGAAAAGAAGTTCCGCGAGAAGATTGCCAATATATCGGCCCTGCTGGCGTCTGTTGAGCCGTATGAGAAAGAGCGTGTAGCAAAGATAAAAGAACGTATGCATACCTCCATGCTTGATGCCGTCGGCAAGAACTATGATGAGAACCGCTTTGAGCAGGAGATGATATTCTACATTGAAAAGCTGGACATAAGTGAGGAGAAACAGCGTCTTACCAACCATCTGGACTACTTCATCAAGACTCTTGAAGAGGGTCACGGACAGGGTAAGAAACTGGGATTCATAGCCCAGGAGATGGGACGCGAAATCAATACCCTGGGCAGCAAGAGCAACCAGGCCGAGATGCAGAACATTGTGGTCCGCATGAAGGATGAGCTGGAGCAGATCAAGGAGCAGGTACTCAACGTGATGTGATTATGCGAGGAAAGTGTCTTATATTCTCAGCCCCTTCAGGCTCCGGCAAGTCAACCATCGTTCAGTGGCTGCTCACCCACCCTGAACTCAAGATGGTATTCTCCATATCGGCTACCAGCCGTGCCCCGCGCGGTACTGAAAAGAACGGTGTGGAGTATTTCTTTCTTACCACCGATGAGTTCCGCGCCCGCATTGCAAAAGGTGATTTTCTGGAGTATGAGGAGGTTTATCAGGGTTGTTTCTACGGCACTCTTAAGGAGCAGGTGGAGAAACGCCTCAACGAGGGCATGAACGTGGTGTTTGACGTAGATGTTGTTGGAGGCTGCAATATCAAGGAATATTTCGGTGATGAGGCTCTTTCCGTATTCATCCAGCCCCCATCGGTAGAGGAGTTGGAGCGCCGCCTCAAGTTCCGCGGCACAGACAGTGCTGAGATGATAGCCAAACGCGTGGCCAAGGCCAGCTACGAACTCACCTTTGCGCCCAAGTTTGACGTTGTAATAGTAAATGACAAGCTTGAGGAGGCACAGCAGAAAGCGCTCTCCACAATCAAGTCATTCCTACAGATCTGATTCTATGCCTTCCCCTATCAGGACAGCACTATTTGGAGGTACGTTTAACCCTCTGCACAATGGCCATCTGGCTATCGTCAAAAGCGTGCTGGAACAGGGATTAGCTGATGAGGTATGGATGCTCATCACCCCCTGCAACCCATGGAAAAAGGATCAGGAACTGCCAGATGACCGTCTGCGCTACGACATGGTTGCCGCATCTGTCAAAGATATGGAGAACGTGTTTGCATCGGACTATGAGTTCAATCTGCCCAAACCCTCATACACAGCCAACACCTTACGTCATATAAGCGCCGATTACCCCGACCGTGAATTCATTCTCACCATAGGTGCTGACAACTGGATCAAATTCCACAACTGGAGAGAAGCTGATTTCATCCTTAAGAACTACCCGATAATAGTCTATCCCCGCAAAGACTATCCGATAGACAGCGTATCAGAGAATGTTTTCATTCTTGATTGTCCGCTTATGGATATATCATCCACGCAGATCCGCCAAATGGTAAAGGACGGAACCCCTATAAATGAATTTGTCCCGGCATCAGTTGCCAGAACCATTGAGGACCTTCACCTCTATTGCTGAAAGGGCGCAATAGGGAAGGTTCTATCTGTGCCCTATTGATAATAATCCAAGGTGCACAGATAGAACCTTCCCTATTACGCCCTTTCAATGAGAGCGACGGCGTGGGCGGAGATGCCTTCCTCGCGACCGGTAAAACCGAGTTTCTCAGTTGTTGTAGCCTTTATCGAGACCTGATCAGGGTCTACGCCCATAACCTGAGACATAACGCGCTGCATTTCCGGAATGTGCGGATTGAGTTTGGGACGCTCAGCACAGACGGTTGCATCAATATTCACCACCTGCCACCCTTTTGAGGCAAGCAGGTCAACAGTACGCTTAAGCAGGATCTTGCTGTCAATATCCTTGTACTGCATGTCTGTATCCGGAAAGTTGTAACCTATGTCACGCAGGGTGGCTGCACCCAGCAGCGCATCGCAAATGGCATGGATAAGCACATCAGCATCAGAGTGCCCCAGAAGACCAAGAGTGTGGTCTATTTTGATTCCGCCAATCCAGAGCTCAAGCCCCTCAACAAGGCGGTGTACATCAAAACCGTAACCTACGCGAATGTTTGTCATCGGCCGAAGATCTGTTTGATGCCGTCCATATCAAATGACAGAGTAAAGCGCAGAGTCTGGTCAAGAGGGTTACTCTGGGCTGTCGAGATAAGATATGCTGCATCAAGTGAGAAAACATTCATTCTAAAGCCTGCACCAACCGTAAAGTACTTGCGGTTACCCTTGTACTCATTCTCGTAATGGTAACCTCCACGCAGGAAGAACTGGTCATTGTAATTGTACTCGGCACCAACACCCCAGTATATCTCACGCATTTCCTCCTCAAAACCACCGGGAGCATCACTGAATGACTTGAAAATGCCTGCAATAGGTGACATTTCATTGTATCCTGTTGATGCAGTCCAGTTATTATACTCAGAAATATAGCTCATATAATCATTGTCATCAGAAGCTATATCCGGATATGTCTCATTCATGAACTGGCTATAAGTAGGCTTGGTAGGAACCATAAGTTTGTTGGCATCAGCAGATATTGAAAATGAGTTGTACTCATCAACAGGCACAGTGAGTGATATACCAAGACGTAGATTGGTAGGTATAAACTCATTGGTCTGACCACCATCGTAAGAGATCTTACTACCAATGTTTGATGCATTTAATCCAAGGCCAAGCAGACAGTCCCTACGTCCTATGCCGATGTAATTCTGATAGAACATGGAGATATCTGCTGAGAATGCCTTTCCGGGGAATACGTCATCAGAATAGTTGTACTGAAGGTCTGAGTAGATGAAACGCATACCTACTGCTGCTGAGAAGTGTTCAGAGAGCTTACGCGAATAATCAAAATCAATAGCCATCTCATACGGGCGTATGATGACATTGTTTGACGTTCCGGTGCTACCATCAATCACATACACATCACCAAGTGAAAAATATGTGAGAGATGCACTCAATGCCGAGTTCTCATCCAATTTGTAGAATCCGGTCAGGTTGGCAAGATCAATATCGCTCACCAGCTTGCGCAGCCATGGTGTATAGCAAAGCGATACGCCTGCCTGACTTTTGGTAAACGGATATTTTGAAGGATTCCAATACTGACTGTTGTTATCCAGGTACGGATCCGTAGCACAGCCCACATCACCCATTGAACCGGCTCTTGAATCCGGTGCGATAGATAGAGAAGTTACACCTGTATATACCGGATTAAATATATTTTTTGCTTCATTCTGAGCATACATCATTGTGGCAGGAAGAATTATTCCTACAACCATCAAAACTCTTGCTATCAAATTATTTCTCATACTATTATTAACTCAAAATAAGGGCTTTTATTACATTACGGACCCATAATGATAAACTTACAGGAAGTCTGTCCGGAACCTTCACCAGACTCTATCGATACTCTTGCAAAATATAACCCAGGCTGCATCCGATGTCCGAAATTGCCGTGCAGATCCCATTGTATCATTGCAACTCCTGAAGTTGAAGTATCAGTAGTAGAGTATATCCACTGTTGAGTTCCATCAGAACTGAACACTTGTACAGTGATCCTTGCATCCTGGGCGGGACGATCATGCCTTACAACAAACGTGGTACTCTCCCTTGCAGGGCTTTCAGTAACATCAACAGTGAATTGAGGCTCAAGATCATTAACAACCTTGAATCCCAAATATACAGTGGTGGAGTTATTCATGACATCCCAGGCTCGCAGCATGAGCGTATGGTTTCCTTCCGGTAGTTCAGGTATGCTGAATGACACTGTTCCACTGGTATAATCACCGGCTGTCTGACGGAAATAACTGTTGAGAACCCACGTCCATTCCGGGTTATTGTCAATTACGAGCAGGATATCATGTCCAATACCATTACCTGATGTATTAAGGCCGGAACTGTCACGCAATTCTGCCACAAGGTATGGAGTATTATTTACATTCTCGCCATAAAGAAATGAGGGGGTATTAAGATATAGCCTCAATACATCCGGCCCTACGTTATCAACAACAAGTCCGGAAGCTGTCCCACCTACAATAAAATTATCATAAAAACCGTTAGCTGATTCCGCACCGTCCTTACGCTTGGCATAAAGTGAAATGCCTCCTTTCTCATTGGAGTAATTTATATCCAACGGTACGGGGAAAGTAAAGGCAAACTCTCCGTTTCTTACTGAATCAGAACCGGAATACAGGATTCTGTCCCTATACTTGAAAGTGAAACTTTCATCTGCAGTCCTCTGGTTGTTATAGCAGGTTATAAGGCGTTCGTTATCAAATACGATACCTGAGAATTCACCATTAAAGTCATCAATCTTCACACCATCGCGCTCAATATGTCCGCATACTCTTATTACGGAACCGGCACTGGCTTGGACCTCCACTGTTGAAGAGATTCCGGCAAATGAATCCACAACAGCTGTAAGTTCCGGCAAAGCCAGTTTTAACGCAGGATCACCCAGCAAAACATAATGAATCTTGTTCACTGTCATATCTGTCTCACCTACACCGGCTGTAACCAACTCATTCTTGGCAAGACGCAAGGCATCTCCTAAGGCATAGCGTCTGCCTGCATCATCAGTAGCCAGCACATACTTTGCAAAACTACGGTTTATTGTCTGGTTAAGGTTTGCATAGACCGTACGGGTGGTGGAGAGTATTCCTATAGCTCCACCCTTGCGGTTACGTATAAGGTTCAGCCCCATACTCTCTAACGGGCAGTCAAAAGGAGCTATATCACATGAAGCCGCAAACCAGAAAGGAACTCTGGGAGAACGCATGTCACTCATGTCAGACTTACTCAACACGAGTTCATGCGATAGCACTTCTGTACTACCGTGGCCTGAATAATCCACAATCAAGGCGCCTTCATTAAACTGTTCCAACAGATATTTACGGATTGAAGGATAGCCGTTGTTTGATGCCGTAACATCCATCTTGTAGGCATCCCAGTACACTTTACGCACATTAACACCGGGATAAAGTCTTTCATAGATTCCGGCCACCTCATCAGCACCGGCCATATGGGCATTATTGTCACCATCATCTCCCACTATCATAATCTTATTGCACCAGGCACCGGCATACTTGCCTTGCATATAATCAATTATCTTGTCAACTACACCCGATGCCTCTGATAATGAGACAACAGGCAAACGCCCTACTCCTATATCAACCTTTTCTGTAAATAATTTCTGTCCTTCACTATCGTCAAGCAGGCCATAATAATCCTCCATTACATATGAATCAGTATGGCTTGTTGAGATATAAGACTCGTAACAGAGAATATAATCATCAGGATTATTACCTTTCCAGTCTGATACATGCATACGGTTATCCCAGGCTCCTCCGCCCATCAGTAACAGGTAACGCGGAGCGCTCTTGTCATCACCGCGATCATAAAGCATCTTCATAAAACGGCGGATGGCAGTGGCATCGGGAGTGCCCGATGAGAACTCATTATATATCATGTCTGCTCTGACAACAGCCACCTTTATATTGTCAATAGTACGATGAGCCTGTGCCAGACGTTCAGCCTGCGCAGTAAGTCTGCCGGATGCCGGGACAACTATCACCATATCCACTGAATCCAAACCATGCAGATTCTGGTTCATGACATCACCCACAACCTGAGGCTCAGGGAAACTAGCCTTGGGATCAACAGCTACAAGCAGGTCTTTTGAGACAAATGAGGCACTGAGAGTGACAGTGTTTCCCTCTGACCATTCAGAAGGAACAACCTCCGTCTTTCCGTCAGAACTTATACGCCAAACCACCACATCGGCATTTGAATCCTTTATGTTGAAACTGACATTACTCATATAGCCTGATGTACGGAAAACCGTTGATGAGCCATACAGAGCCAGCCTGCGGTTAAAATTAAGGCGTATATAATCCAGATGGGCATTCACACCAGATCCGGCATTATGCACAATCCTCACCTGACTTTCATCACTAAAGGCCTTACGACTCACAAGAGAGCCCTCCTTTATTACAGCCACATCCTGATTTCCTTTTGCACCTATGTTAATGATGCCTGTTTCCTTTCCATTCACAGAAACAGTCAGTTTTGAGGTAGAGCTTGACGAAGTTGAGAAAGCTATATTCATCAAAACACTGTCAGCATTAATTCCGGGTATATTGAACTTGTAGCTACGACCGTTTCCCATTGCGTAATCATACCCCTCAAACATACGTCTGCCGGAACGATACCAACTGAATTCATCCGGATCATACAATGCCACATCAGGATACTGTTCAACAAGAGTGCCAACTATATTCTTGGTCTTCATAGTGTCTATATGCGCCTTCTCTCCGTCAGCACGATCGGTCAGGAAGTAATAACCGTAATCAGAATAAGTATTCACCTCCTGAACAAATCCCTTGGAGGTGCGTTTCCAATCAACAGGTCCTTTGGCATAGAATAACAAATCATTTCCTACACTCCATAATGGTTGTTCGGGAAGATCATCCGTAAGATTCTGTAGATCGGTTTCAGGCAGCACCGCACCGCCATATCCAAACAGCCTGACAGCCTGTGGATCATTGAATCCCATTGAACGCAATGCTTTTGCAGAAAGTTTATATATGCCTGACTCCGATACCCTTATCTTGACCCATTTTCCGCTGGAAAGCATTGATGTACGCGTATATCTTTCATTTACCGATAACGTAGGAGTAGGCAATAATCCGGCAGTGGAAGTAACAACTGATTTAAATGAACTTATAACGTAAAAAGAGTCATTTCTTTTTATTACCGGTATGAATCCCGCATTGAATGTGGCATTATTACGGCTAACGCCTATTGATGACTCCACCTCAGGCCACTCCGGTACATCATTCGGATCAATACCCCATCTGCCCAATGTCTCCTCCGTTACCTTTACAAGTTCAGGATATTCTATATCTGCAGTATATACTGAATCCTGCCAGTCTCCTTCCAATTGAAACCCGAATCCAGACCATGGGCGGACAGAATCAGCAGTCATGGACTCCCAATCAGAATCCACAAAACCAACTCTCTGCGCATACATACACACGCACGCGCACAGAAGCAGAACCACAATTATAAATGACTTTTTCAATTACAAGTATCTACCTTACGTGAAAATCCAATACATTCTCTCCTTCCAGGAATCCCTGTAGATGTTGTCCTACACTGACAGGCCCCACACCAACAGGCGTTCCAGTAAAAATCAAATCCCCAGTCTTGAGGGTGCAGAAACCGCTGACATATTCAATTATCTGGGCTACAGTAAAAATCATGTCGGCGGTATAGCCCTCCTGTTTTGTACTCCCGTCAATATCCAGACGGAAATGCACATCCTGCAGATTTCCAATCTTTTCCTTAGGAATCCAATCACCTATCACCGCCGACTGGTCAAAACCCTTGCATAATTCCCAAGGCATCCCTTTACTGCGGAAATCATCCTGCATATCGCGTGCCGTAAAGTCAATACCCAGAGTCACTGCATCAATATAACGGTCTGCAAACCTCGCACTGATGCTTTTACCCAGACGGTTTATCCTCACCACAAGCTCCGTTTCATAATCCACCCGGCCCAGATGGTCAGGCAGAAAAAACGGCCTCCGGTTCCTCAGGACAGATGAATCCGGTTTCATGAAAATAACCGGACTCTCTGGTTTTAATAACGCGCAGCCCAGTTCTTTATTGTGTTTGGAATAGTTCATTCCCACACAGATAATCTTCATATAACTCAGTTTGTTTGATACAAAGTTAGTATCTTAGCGAGATACAACACACTTGTTATGGGAAAAAGTTCAAACGATTGGAAAGAAAGGCTCGGAGTGATGTACTCCACTAACCCTGATTTCAATTATCAGACTGATGAAGAGCCTGAAGAGGATCTGCTCCCCCCCCAGCAACAGAAGCTGCGCCTGCGCATGGAAAAGAACGGCCGTGGCGGCAAGACCGTAACTGTGATTAGCGGATTCCAAGGCCCTCAGGCCGATATGGAAGCATTGGCCCGCACTCTTAAGACATTCTGCGGGTGCGGGGGTTCTGCAAAGGATGGCGAGATTATTATACAGGGAGACTTTAGGGATAAGCTAAAAGGGAAGCTTATTTCACTGGGGTATTCCCAAACTAAGGGATAGGTTTTTTACATGCGGCGGTTTTCTCGCTGTTTCACATCGCTCGAAGATTGCGCTTTATGGCCTACGGCCTTAAGCGTCAGGACAGGACCCTATCTACGTATTAGAAACAACCTTTTTTTAGTTTGGGGCGTCGCCGCCCCAAACCCGTTCCATTGGCTTTAGCCCATTTTTACACGCCACGATAAAGTAAACAAGTTTCCTTTATTCGTTTGGCTTAACGTAAAAATTCCATTTCACTCTGCCGGCCTTCCAGGCCGGGTAAAACAGGACCTTCACACGCTTTGCTTGTAAAGGTCCTGTTTTACTTGGTGCAACTGGAATCCTTATGCGTATTAGAATCACACAGGTGGAAACATAATCACAATGGAAAACCCACAAAAAAAAGAGGCCGACTAAAAAGCATTTTTTAGCCGGTCTCTTTTTTTTCATATAATCTGGTTTTCATTTTCTGCTTTGTGTGGTTTAGCCGTATGAGCATTT
>CACYHN010000002.1 GCA_902774275.1 uncultured Bacteroidales bacterium | reverse complement strand
TACTTTCAACCTTAGCGAACTTGATGAGCTCAAGCAGGCTTATCAGCTTATTGATGAGAAACTGGACGGCAAGGAGATTGTAACTCCCGAGCAGATCCGCACCGTCACCCTCAAGAACATAGGTTTCTTCAAGACAGTATTCAAGAGAGACGTCACATGGTCAACTCTTGCATTCGTGCCTATCGCTATCCTGTATCTTGTATTAAACAATCTATATACAGTCAAATCTCTGAGTATCCTGTGTATATATTACGCTATTGATCTTACACTGCGTTTCCTGTTGGTTCGCAGGATGAACCGTGTCGATTTTTCCACACTCGACGTAAAAACGCTCTTGGAAGAGGAGAAGAACTATATGAAAGCCAATGCAGCCATCGCATTTTTTGCATTTGCATTCTGGATTGCATACGGCCTGATTTACTTCAACTACACATTTACAATAATCTACGCAGCATTACTTCTTCTGTTGATTGTTTCCAGGACAAGTTTCTTCAAGAGAAGTGTAATCAGGTCTTTAGCCACTCCAATAGAAGCTGTAGAGATAGGAAAGGGCAGACAGATATTTATATGGTTCTTCTCCATATTACTGATTCTTGTACTTATTCCACTGTCGGTAGGGTACGTCATGGACATAACAGCCAATGGTTTTGATCTGTTCAAGTTCCTGCTCAGAATCGGTTATTTGTTCGCTTACCTTTCCATCATACTCCAAGGCTTATTCCTGAAAAAAATCAGGGGAGGTCAAGCCCCCATAATGACCAAGGTCACTTCAATTTTGGCAATAGTCTGCATCATACTGACAATAATTCCTGCCATCATTATGTATATCAACAACAGCTCGGTAGTATTTACCAATATTTTCCCGGCATTCCTTGCAATAATGGTATTGTATTTGAACACAACCCCCAGAAAACAATGACACAAAAGGAACAGTTCCCTGTGCCATGACACAGGGAACTGTTCCTTCTGTGCCCAAGTCCAACATAATAATATACAGATATGAAATTTCTTAAATTGTTTGTTTGCATGACAGCCAGTGTCATGCTGTTCACAGAGTGTAAGAATGGTAATGCCGTTAATGACGGTTTCCTGTCAATAACCGATTCCAGTGAGAGCCAGGAGGTGGCGTTTGAGGATGTTGCCACGGACATAAGCATAGTTCCGCTCATATGCGATGAGCCGATAGATGGTATCAACAGCGTGAAATGTTACGGATCCAGGGCAGTGATGCGTGCTACCGGCGCTGAGAGCATATACATCTTTGATGACGGCAAACTCACTGCCAAACTCAATAAGGTGGGCCGCGGACGCGGTGAATATACCATCATCTCTTCTTTTGTTTACTCACCGTCCACAAATATACTGTATGTCCAGGGAGCAGGCAGTATGATTCTTAAGTATTCTGTTCCTGAAATGGAACATCTGGGAACCCTTCAACTTAAAAACGTGACAGGTTTTGCCGAGCATGATGATTCCACTCTCATTTGCAGAATGACTTTGGACGATGAAATCCCCGGAATCTATTTTGTCAATGCCGATGACGGCCAGGTGCGCGGAAAACTAAAAGATGTATGCGGCCTGTCATTCCTGATGAGTCCCGATATGGCATATTATTCCCCTGACCACCGGATACTGGCCGAATTAAGCAGCCGTAGTGTCATATCGGAAGTATCGGCCGATATTAATGGCGGCGAAGAGACCATCCTTAGATTTGATTTCGGAAAAGACGGAATGCCGGCCAAATTTGATTCAATAGGCAGTGATACTGACCTGGATTTCATTATGGAATTGGGCCAATACCTCAACGATCATCGCGAGACGGTGGTGACAGAGGTCAACAAGGTTATGGTAAAAGATGGCTCCGTTTCATTCTGGTATCAGTACGGACTGGTAGGTAATAAGCATTATTTCCGCCTTGAGGGGGATGATATAGTCAAATACACCGGCTTCAAGGCATCGGGCACCAATGGATTCATCCTTCCCACCGGCCTGACCGATGACGGCCGCTACGTATCGGTAGTGGATCTGCTCCCCGAGACAATGTTTGACGAAACCGGTAACCGCAGCCCCTTCACCACAGAACTGGAAAACGTAATGAAAAGCCAGGCATTCAACAATCCCGTATTGGTTTACTACAACATCAAATAACAAACAGTACCAATCTCTCCAAGTGAGCAAAACTTGAAGGGTATAGTCTCAGAAACCGTCGCCACCCTCGGCGCGAGCACAAAAGGAACAGTTCCCTGTGTCACGCGTGACACAGGGAACTGTTCCTTTTGTGCTATTGCTCGCTGTTATCTCAGGATATTGACCAGCAGGCTTGCTATTGAAACGAGTATACTCGTTGCCGAAAGGGATATTGTTGTCACTGAACCTACGCTGGCGTTCTGTGACTTGACCACAATTGGGGGAAGTTCCCAATTGTACTGTTTCTGCAATATCGCAAACCTTTTCACGTTATAACAACATAACATGAAGAGACCGGCTGCATACGTAATAGTAGCGGCCCTGTTGCTGTTTTGCAGCTGCGGGGCTGAAATCAGTCTGCGCAAAGGTGACCACAAGTATGCATTAGGCGAATACACCGATGCAGCCGCACTCTATAAGAAAGCTTACGCCGGCACACCCTCCAAAGAGAAGGAACTTAGAGGACAGATAGCCTTCAAACTGGGAGAGAGCTATCGCCACATCAGCTATGTTCCGCGCGCCCTTTCCGCCTATCAGAACGCAGTCCGTTACAAATACCCTGACAGCATAGTATTTCGCCATCTAGCCGATATGCAACGCATGGACGAAAAACTAAAGGATGCAGAAAAGAACTACCTGATAGCACTGGAATATGATCCTGATGACCGGCTGGCCCGGACAGGCCTGGAATCATGCAGTATGATTCAGGAGTGGAAAGACAATCCCACCCGCTACAGCGTAAAGAAAGACAAACTGATGAACGGCCGATACGCCGACTGGTCACCAGTATATGCCAGTGCAGAGTATGACCAGATAGTTTTTACATCCGCCCGCAAGGAGTGTACCGGCGATGACATCAACGGCATCACCGGAATGAAGAGCTGTGACTTCTTTGTGATACGCAAGGACGAGAAAGGCAAATGGCAGAAGCCGGAGCACATTGAGGGTGGTCCCAACACCGAATTCGAGGACGGCACTTGCTCGTTCAGTCCAGACTTCAAGACCATGTACTACACCTACTGCTCATCGGACCCGCAACAGCCACGCCCAGCCACCATACATGAATCGGCCAGAAGTGATGCCGCATGGGCTGCAGGCAAGCCATACAGCTCATCATCAGACTCAATTTATAACTATGCACACCCGGCAGCATCACCTGACGGCAAATGGCTCTATTTTGTATCTGACATGGATGGCGGATACGGTGGCATGGATCTGTGGAGGGTACCGATAGGAGGCCGTCTGATAGGTGCCGAGAATCTGGGCCCGGACATAAACACACCCGGCGATGAGATGTTTCCCACATTCCGCCGCAACGGAGAGCTCTATTTCTCATCAAACGGACACCCCGGCATGGGTGGACTGGACATCTTCCGCGCCGTAAGCACCAGTGACAGCACATGGACTGTTACCAATATGGGTGCACCTGTCAACTCCGCTTCCGATGATTTCGGAATGACATTTGATGGTGACCTGACACGCGGGTTCTTTTCAAGCAACCGCGGTGACGGACGCGGACGTGACCATATCTGGACCTTTGAGCTACCTGAGACGGTACACAAGATTACAGGCTGGGTATATGAAAAAGACGGTTATGAGCTACCTGATGCCCTGGTCTATCTGGTAGGCAATGACGGTACCAACCTCAAGCTCAATGTAAAGGAGGACGGTTCATTTACCCAGAGAATCAATCCTGGAGTAAGCTATCTGCTTCTGGGTACAGCCAAAGGATTCATGAACTACAAACAGGAGATAACTGCCGATAGCACCAATCAAGACCGTGAATATGTGCTGCAGTTCCCGCTCTCTTCAATCTCCAAGCCTGTGCTTATTGACAACATCTTATTTGACTTTGGCCGTGCCACACTGCGTCCTGAATCAACTGAGTCACTTGATGACCTGGTGCAACAGCTAAAGGATAATGCCGGTGTTACGATTGAAATCGGGGCCCACTGCGATTACGTTGGCGATGATGACTATAACAAACGTCTGTCACAACAGCGTGCAGAGAGCGTGGTTGAGTATCTCATCAACAGCGGGATAGACAAGAAACGTCTTACTGCACGCGGATACGGGGAAAGCACTCCCAAAACCATCAACAAGAAAGTTGCTGAGAAGTATGAGTTTCTGGAGGAGGGAGCAGTTCTTTCAGAAGAATTCATAAACGCCCTCACGCCGGAACAGCAGGAGATATGTAACCAGCTAAACCGCCGTATCGAATTCCGCGTAATCCGCACCACCTACGGGTTGTTCGGAAGCAATTAACTGATTGAGTTCCTTATCCTCCACTCCTGAGGATACATATTATTGGCACGGTTGCCTATATTCTTGGCAAATCCCAACGGAATATTTTGATAAGTGAGAAGTACTATGCCTCGCGGCACATCATCAAATCTCAAAGCATCACAATGCAGGTATGCAAGAGCCTGCTGTCGGGTCACCTCCACGCGTTGGAAAGCATCCCTATTGAGAACGGCGTTCATGGCCAACGCATGTGCCGGAACCCAATCACGGCCCTTAAGCATTGCCACCTCCACACCAGGTACAAGAGGATATAGTTCCTGGGCCACCTGCCACATATCATCAGCCAGTTCCATAGGCAGGGCATAGACTGATTCATTCTTTATAAAGAACTCAAAACCGCTATCGGGTCTGAGCCATCCCCTGCACTCTGCAGGAATCTTTGAACTGTCAGCCTTGAAAGGTCTGCTTTTCAAGGTAGACACAGCGCCTTCAGGTTTACGCAGAAGGGACAGGAAAAATCCTTCACCACGTGTGCGATGCTGCATAAAATGATAAACCGGCAGACTATAATCAGTAAATGAACCTGCTATATTCCATTCGGCCGCAGGGTTAAGTCCGATAGCCTCAGCACCGAACCTCTCCATAATCCAACGCACATTATCCTCATCCTCCTGACGGTTGAAGGTGCATGTGCTGTAAATAAGGTATCCGCCAGGTTTGAGAGCCGGCCAGATATCCTCTATTATCTCACGCTGACGCGCAGCACACATCTCAACATTCCCGATGCTCCAGTCGCGTACAGCCCCCTCATCCTTACGGAACATGCCCTCACCGGAGCAAGGTGCATCGACAGTAATAATATCAAACAAAAGGCTTGACTGACCTATCTGTTTAGGAGTATTGCAGGTTACCATCACTCCGGGACGTCCCCACTTGACCATATTCTCGGCCAGTATCTGAGCACGGCCGCGCTGAATCTCATTGGATATGAGCAAACTCCCCTCCGGCAGCAGCCCGGCCAACAGTGTTGACTTACCGCCTGGAGCGGCACAGAGATCAAGTGCACGTACCGGCCCGCTTACACATTTCCTTACAGCCTCTGCAAGGAACATGGATGATGCCTCCTGAACATAGTAGCACCCCTGATGCAGAAGAGGATCCATAGTAAACTGTGGCCTGTGGTCCAGATATACCGCTCCGTCCATCCAAGGCACACGCCCATCGGCCCTGCAGGCAAGTGACTCCAACACAAGGTCCTCCACATCATCTACCTTGGGATTGAACCTTATGCTCACCTCCGGCTCAAGCTCCAATGCAGCCAGCAGAGCATCACGTTCAGAAACGGGTAATATGTTGATAAATTCCTGTGTAAAAGCCATGCCTTAGTTGAATTAATACGCGAAGGTAAGCCAAAAAATCAGTATATTCGCAGACAAGAAAAGAGAAATAAGGATGAAACAGTACCTGAACCTGCTTGACAGGATATTACGCGAGGGAGTACAGAAAGGTGACCGCACCGGAACGGGCACAATAAGCGTGTTCGGACATCAGATGCGGTTCAACCTTGAGGAGGGATTCCCCCTACTCACCACCAAGAAGCTGCACCTCAAATCAATCATATATGAACTGCTCTGGTTCCTTGACGGAAACACCAACGCCAAGTGGCTTCAGGAACGTGGCGTACGTATCTGGAATGAGTGGGCTGATCCTGACGGCAACTTAGGCCATATCTATGGCTACCAGTGGCGTTCATGGCCCGATTATGAGGGTGGATTCATTGACCAGATATCAGAGGCCGTAGAGACCATCAAGAATAACCCTGATTCACGCCGCATTATAGTTAGTGCATGGAACGTGGCAGACCTCAAGAACATGAACCTGCCCCCCTGCCATGCCTTCTTCCAATTCTATGTGGCAAACGGGCGTCTGAGCCTTCAGCTCTATCAGCGCAGTGCCGACTGCTTCTTAGGTGTACCTTTTAATATTGCGTCATACGCCCTGCTCACCATGATGATGGCGCAGGTAACCGGCCTAAAACCGGGAGATTTTATCCATACCACAGGTGATACACACCTCTATCTGAATCATCTTGACCAGGCCCGCCTGCAGCTTACGCGTGAGCCTCGTCCACTGCCCAAGATGATTATCAATCCGGATGTTAAGAGCATCTTTGACTTCAAATATGAGGATTTCCAGCTTGAGGGCTATGATCCGCATCCGCATATCAAAGCCGACGTTTCCGTATGATATCAATCATTGTTGCAATAGCTCAGAACAGAGCCATAGGTTATAAAGGGGACTTGATCTATCATCTTAGCGCCGACCTCAAACGATTCAAGGCACTCACTACCGGTCACACCGTACTTATGGGCCGCAAGACCTTTGAATCACTGTCCAAGGGTGCCCTGCCCAACCGCCGTAACATTGTCCTTACACGTCAGCAAGGGGTCTCATTCCCCGGAACAGAAGTCTATCCATCCCTTACGGAAGCATTGGAACACTGCACACCGGATGAGAGAGTCTTCATTATTGGAGGAGCACAGATATACGCCCAGGCTCTGGAACTGGCTGATGAACTGGAGATAACGCTGGTTCATGACACACCTGCTGAGGCTGATACATTCTTTCCTGATTACATCAGCAACGGACGTTGGAAACTGATAAGCCAAGAGGATCACGATCCGGATGAAAAGAATCCTTTCCCCTACTCTTTCCTGACATACCGCAGATAAAACAAGAAAGGCTCCTTATAAGGGAGCCTTTCTTTATCTAGAACGATTAACGTTAATTCTTGGGCTTTTCCTGTGAAGCAGAATAGACTATATTCAAGGCCTTAGCCTTTCTAAGTTCCTGCTTTACATCCTGTATTATACCCATCTTAGAGCCTTTATCTACTTTAAGAGACATCTTCATGAGAGGTTTATCCTTCTCAAACATACTCTCACGCTCTGCAATTACGAATTCACGTATTGCAGCGACCTCGGCAAAACTCTCATTCAGCTGAATACGCTCAGCAGAACCCAAAGTGGCGCGGAACTGTCTGGCGGGAGGACCAATGTAAATATGTGAAACCAAAGATTTTCTCTCAAGTTTCTCAATCTCAGATCCGCCTGTCGGAGTCTTAACATCCACCAATGGCGTTACATCACGCATGGACGTTACCATCATGAAGAAGAACAGGACAGTAAATATAAGGTCTGGAAGTGACGAAGTATTCAACTCCGGCATTTCTCTCTTTCCATTACTTCTAAACTTACTCATTACTCCGTACCGTATTCTTTAGGGTTAGTTTCCGAAATCTTGGAAGCATACACTGCTCTGGCAATAGGCTCCTCTGTCTTAGGATCACACTCGGAAAGTGGCTTACCAAAATTCCTTCTTGCCCAAGCATCTCTCAACTCAGTATAAGCTTTTGACAGTTCATGCTGGACTTTGAAATAAATCTCATAATTGGCAGTTCGGTCCGTTTCAAGAGCAATGACATGCTTGATAGTGGTATTGACAGTACCATAACCCTCTATGTCATACGGCTCAATGATAGGAAGATTAGGATCATCATTAGGATTTGCAATAAACTCCATAGCGAGATCCTTTAGTTCCGAAACATCAATTGGTCTATTTATTTTTCCATTCTTGACAAGAATCTCATTATTCTTATTTACCTTGACCGTCATGACGTTACGCTCCTTGATGGTCAGCTCCTGCTCCTCAACATTAGGATCCCACTCCGGAAGACGACGGGGAAGACCCGTATCAGTATCCATAGATGTGGTCACCAGGAAGAAGATAAGCAGAATGAATGAGATATCCGCTGTCGAAGACTGGTTAAGTCCGGGAACTTTTCTTTTACCTTTTCCCATAACTCTTTTCTTAGTTTATCAGATTACTTTCTTGCCTTGAATATGTTGCACATTGAGAGCAGAGCACTCAGAACAGCACCTAAGAACAGAGCGTATATTGAGTAAAGGCAGACATCTGACAGTGTAAGGTTAGTTACGTCTGTTTCCCATGTCTTTCCGTCACCCAACAATACGGGATCTGTGCTGGACAGGAAATATGAAGCAGCTATGATGATAAAAGTGAACAGGAATACCCATCCGGCAAATCCGGTTCTCTTTTGACTCTTAGTCTTGGTCTTCAGATTCCTGAAAGCGGCCACTAATCCGAAACCGAGTACTGACAGGATGCACAGACCTACAAGAGCGTACAGCCATATGATCAGCAGTCCGGTATATTGGGGATCTATCTGGTTCTTTCCATTGAGATAGGTCTTATTCCCGTAACCTACGCCGAAGAACATTACAAGAACTACAGCTGAAAGTACGAAGAGAATACCCAGAGCCCACTTGGAAGCCTTTATTTGTTTATTCTCGTTTTCCATAATCGGGGTTTATTACTTTTTGAACTTCAGGTTGTACTTCATGATAATGTCGAGCAGAGTGACTGAAGAGTCCTCCATGTCTGTGTTAAGAGCCTCGACCTTACTCAGAATGTAGTTATAGAATACCTGGAGTATAAGAGCAACGATAATACCGAAGATAGTTGTGATAAGAGCCACCTTCATACCACCTGCAACAACGTTAGGTGAAATATCACCAGCCTTCTGGATATCATCAAATGCCTGTACCATACCGATCACAGTTCCCAAGAATCCGAGTGAAGGAGACATTGCGATGAACAGGGTGATCCATGAAAGGTTCTTCTCAAGGTTTGAAGCCTGAACGCTACCGTAAGAGATAACTGAACGCTCAACAACGTCAAGACCCTCATCAATTCTCATCATACCCTGATAGCAGATTGAAGCTACAGGACCACGGGTATCGCGGCAGATTGACTTGGCACCTTCAACATCACCGTTCTCAAGAGCAGCCTGAATATCCTCAAGGAGCTTCTTGCTGTTGATCTCTGAAAGGCTCAGGAAAATGATACGCTCAATGCAAAGGGCAAGACCGAAAATCATAGCGATAGCAACGAGTGACATGAAGCCTGCGCTACCCTCAATGAACTTAGTCTTGATGATCTTGTGAAGGCCCTCACCTTCTGATGACTTCTCTTCTTCAACGTCAGCAACCTCCTCTTCTGCGGGTTCAGCTGCGGCAATTGAATCTACTGCTTCTGAATTGTCCTCAGCAACCTCCTCTGCGGCAGGTGCTGCTGTCTCTTGAGCATTGATTGTCTGGTTTACTCCGAAAGTAAGGAGTCCCATCATTGCAAAAAGACGGGGATTCGAACCCCGGATACGCTTTTGGCGTATACACGCTTTCCAGGCGTGCCTCTTCAACCACTCGAGCATCTTTCCCTTCAGGCACTATTTACCCATAGCGTCTAAAACGGGCGCAAATTACAACTTTTTTAGCGAATATAACAATCAAAGGTTATTAAAACATGTAAAAATGGGGTCATCTTCACTGTTCCGCCAAAGCCTGTTGCCTCAAATGCACCTGATTTCCTTTATTTTGTGTACTTTTGTATCAATTAACAGGTATCAAAGATACATAAATATCCCTATATAATGAAAACCGCATTCCGGATTTACAACGTTTTGCGCCCGGCGGGATGGCTTTACGGTCTTATCACAAGCCTACGGAACCGTATGTATGACCATGGAATGCTCAAAAGCGTGTCGTTTCCCATACCTGTCATCTGCATAGGAAACATCACAGTAGGTGGTACAGGCAAGACTCCGCACACGGAATACATTGCCACCTTGCTTAAGGACAGGATGCGCATAGCCATACTGAGCCGCGGATACGGACGCCATACAAAAGGATTTATCCTGTCTGATGCCCAATCAGACAGCAGTCTGATAGGCGATGAACCCCTACAGGTCAAACGTCGTTTCCCGGATGTTGCGGTAGCAGTATGTGAGGACAGGGTAACAGGAATAAAACGTCTTACAGAACTTTGTGCACCACAGGTTATCATCCTTGATGATGCCTATCAGCACCGCAAGGTAACTCCTTCATTGAATATTCTGTTGGTAAACTACAGCCGCAACATACTTCAAGATGCCATGCTCCCGGCAGGCCGTCTGCGTGAAAGCGCCAATTGCCGCCGCCGGGCACAAATGATAGTTGTAACCAAGTGCCCCAAGGATCTTAGTTCACATGAAATGGATGACCTTGCATCCACGCTGGCTGTAAGCCCTGAGCAGAAAGTGTTTTTCACGACACTTGACTACGGCAGTCTCTATCCGCTTGACGGCAAATCGGCCGTACCTTCACAAGACTGCCCGGTGCTTGCCCTCACCGGAATAGCAGACCCAGCCCCAATGGAAGCGCAACTCCGCAAGAGCCACAAGGAGGTGGGCATGCTATCCTACCCTGATCATCACGACTTCAGCAGGAACGATATCATAGAGATAGAACACAGCCTTCAAAAAATGCCGCAAGGTTCCATAATAGTAACCACCGCCAAGGATGCAGCCCGGTTATCAGGTATGGACCTTAATGAAGACCTTAAATCCAGAATTTTCATTCTGCCGGTAAGACCCGCATTCCTACGCGACGCAAAAGGATTTGATGATACAATCCTTAATCATATAGAAACATTTAAACAGTCATAATAAATATGTCACAGGCAAAACGTACCGAGATTTCAGAATTAGGAGAGTTCGGACTGATAGACCACCTAACAAAAGACCTAAAGCCCCAGAACAGCTCCACATTATATAGTGTAGGCGATGATTGCGCGGTGCTTGATTACTCCGGCAAGGACAAGGAGGTACTCGTAACCACCGATATGCTTATGGAAGGTGTACATTTTGACCTGACATACGTTCCGCTCAAGCATCTGGGCTACAAGAGTGCAATGGTAAACATTTCAGATATATATGCCATGAACGGCACTCCACGCCAGATGACAGTATCCGTTGCACTGAGCAAGAGGTTCTCCGTAGAGGATATGGAGGATTTCTATGCCGGAATCCTGCTGGCCTGCCAGCGTCACGGCGTAGATCTTGTGGGCGGTGATACCACATCATCACTTACAGGCCTGGCCATCAGCATTACCTGTATAGGTGAAGCAGAGAAAGGAAAGGCTGTTTACCGTAACGGAGCCGGACAGAATGACCTGATATGCGTATCGGGCAACCTTGGAGCCGCCTACATGGGCCTGCAGCTCCTGGAGCGTGAGAAAGCCGTATTCAACAGCACCCCGCACAATGCAAACGAGCCTTTCAACCCCGATTTTGCAGGTAAGGAATATCTGCTGGAACGCCAGCTCAAACCAGAAGCCCGCGGTGACATCATCAAGGAACTCCGTGATGCAGGAATCCAGCCCACAGCCATGATGGATATATCCGATGGCCTGTCATCAGAACTCATACATATCTGCAAGCAGAGCAATACCGGCTGCAGCGTATATCAGGAGCGCATCCCCATAGACTACCAGACCGCCGTCATGGCAGAGGAACTCAACATGGATGTCTATACCTGTGCCCTCAACGGAGGTGAGGACTACGAGCTCCTCTTCACCGTACCCCTCACCGACCACGACAAGGTCATCCAGCTCAAGGACGTCAAGCTCATCGGCCACATGACACGCCCGGAACTGGGCCGCCACCTGGTTACTAAATCGGGACAGGAGGTGGAACTTAAGGCTCAGGGATGGACTAGTAATCTGTAGTTACACAACGGGCTCTCGCCGCTTCGCGACTCGGTCGTTTTTGACTTTTATGGCCCTTACAGGGCCTAAAAAGTCGCTAACTGGAAACTTATCTGCGTATTAGAAACAACCTTTTTTTAGTTTGGGGCGGCGACGCCCCAAACCCGTTTCATTACACTTCGTTCCATTCCACTCTGCCGGCCTACGGCCGGGTAAAACAATACCCTGACGGGCTTCGCTGTCAGGGTATTGTTTTACTGGGTGCAACTGGAAACCTTGCTGGTGTGTGCAAATGGAAACCTTAGATGGATTTTTCCACGTTCCAAGTAAAGGCACGGAGGCCTAGCTTTTCCGTGGCGATGTCCATAGCGTGCAGCTTCTCAAGCACGATATCCACCTTGTCATCATCAACCATAGTGATGATGCCAGAGCACATGGAAGGCCAGGCATGGTTGCCATAGTGAGGCTGTCCCGTCTTGGAACCCCTGCCCTGCAGCTGCTCCACCATGGAGAAGCCGCGACAGTTGTTTGTGGTAAGCATATCTATGATACGCTCAGTATATGACTGGTCAAATGTTATAAGTATTGCTTTCATATCCTTGCAGTTTTATCATGAATGAACTGATCCTTGTTCTCAGCCCAGAACTTAGCCAGTTCCAGCTGCTTGCGGTGCTTGCGGCGTGCCTTCTTTATACCTGTGCTCTGGAATACGCAATAGAGCGTAGGAACAAGAAGCAATGTAAGTATGGTTGACACGGTGAGACCGCCTATAACCGATATACCCAGCGGACGCCACATGGCAGAACCCTGTCCCTGGCTCAGAGCCATAGGAATCATACCTAAAATAGTGGTCAAAGTAGTCATGAGTACCGGACGCAGACGGCTGCGGGCAGCAGTAACGGTAGCTGTAACAGCTGACATACCACGCTCACGGCAAAGACCGGTGTAGTCAATAAGCACGATACCGTTCTTAACCACAATACCTATCAGCATTATTCCACCCAGAACACTCATCAGGTTGATTGAAGTTCCGGTAAGCCACAAGGCTATAAGAACACCGCTAAAGGCAAACGGGATGGAGAACATGATGATGAACGGCAGGGAAAGTGACTCAAACTGGGCAGCCATCACAATGAATACCAGCATTATGATAAGCAGGGCAAGTGTAGCCATATCGGCGAATGACTCCTGCTGGTCCTCATAGTCACCCGATATCTGAACGTTTACGCCCTCGGGCAGGTCCATTCCTTCTATTATCTTCTGACCGGCCTCTACAACATCACTCAGAGCAGCACCTCCGGCAATCACACAGGTAACGGTATTGATACGCTGACGGTCCTTACGCTGGATTGTAGGCGGAGTAAAGACCTCCTCCAGATGGCCTACATCACGTACGCGGACTGCATTTGTGCCGCTTCCGTACAGCAGGATATTCTCAATATCCTCCAGCTGGGTACGGTATTCAGGAGCATAACGCACCTTGATGTAATACTCCTCACCATCCTCACGGAAGTAAGAAGCGGTTGCACCATAAATACGGTTACGCAAATAAGTAGCTGCAGTAGAGAGGTTCAGTCCATGCTGAGCCAGCTTTTCGCGGTCAAACACCACCTCATATTCAGGCTGATAGTTGTCACGGCTTATATATGCCTCACCTACTCCCTCCACATTCTTCATTGCGGCAAGCAGGGTGGCAGCCACCTCATCGGTCTCATTGAAATCATAACCGTAAATCTCAAATCCTGCCGAAGACTGACTGCCCATACTCATACCGCCACCGGCCACAACCATGAAACGCTCAATCTCAGGACGTGCATTCAGGTCAGCACGCATCTGAGCCACCACATCATCTGATGAGATGCTGCGTTCACCAAGTTCCTTAAGGGATATGGTGAATGATATCACATGAGTACCGTTAGTCTGCATTGATGCAAAGGTGTTATTCTCATCGGCAGCACCCACACGATAGTTACAGGTAACCATATCATCAGCGTAACGCTTCATCCACAGGTCAGACAACTCCTGAGCCACACCGCGTGAACGGTCTGTATTGGTATTTATAGGCATGTAGATGGTTGCCGATATACGTGACTGCTCATCGGACGGGAAGAACTCTGACTTGAGGTCACTGGCGCTAAACAGAGATGCCACAAACAGCAACAGACATAATGCAACCACGGTTTTGCGGTGACGCACAGCCTTGTTGATGAGGCGTGAATAGGCATGATCCAAGCCATCAAGCGCCTTCTGTATAGGACGGTAAATGATGGTATGTATGCGGCTTCCTTTTTTCTCCAGCTTAAGCATACGTGAGCAGAGCATAGGAGTAAGGGTGAGAGACACGATCAATGATATTGCTATGATGATACACATCATCCAACCCAACTGTTTGAACATGACGCCTGCCATACCTGACATCATGGTGAGAGGGAAGAATACAGCAAAAATCGTCATTGTTGACGCCATCACCGATACAGCCACCTCATTTGTAGCATGTATTGCAGCCTGTTTGGGGTTAGCACCGCGCTCAATATGTGTGGTGATGTTCTCAAGTACCACAATGGTATCATCCACCACCATACCGATGGCTATAGTAAGTGAACTGAGTGAGATGATGTTCAGTGAACCATCGGTCACAAACAGGTAGATAAATGATGCTATCAGTGAAAGCGGAATTGTAATGGCCACAACCACTGTGGCACGCCAACGTCCTGTGAACAGGTAAACTACAAGCACCACAAACAGAAGTGCGTATGCAATTGTCTCGGCAAGAGAGTTTACCGTTTGGATGATATCTTCTGATCCGTCATGGATCATTCCAATCTTGATATCGCTGGGCAGGTTCTTCTGGAGTGCCGGCAACGCCTCGTTCACCTTGCGGCATATCTCAACGGTATTGGCGCCGGTCTGCTTCTGGATAACCATCATGGCACCCTGTACGCCGTTGTTGTAAGACTCCTGTGCACGTTCCTGAGTACGGTCCGCAATTTCAGCCACATCACTCAGGTATACATTACGGCCACCTATTGATGCAACCACCAGACTGCTCATGTCACGGGGATCCCTAAACTCACCGTCCACACGCAGAGCGTATGTCTCATTACCTACATCCAGATTACCGCCGGGAATACTGCGGTTCTCCTGACCAATCATGGCAGCAATAGCCTCAATAGTCAGGTTATATGCCTCAAGCTTGGCAGGATCACAGTATACGTATATCTCACGCTGCGGAGCACCGGTTACAGAAACCGTACCCACGCCCGGGATACGTGCCAACGGGTTAACTACATTCTCATCCAGTATCTTGTAGAGGGCAGCCTGGCTCTCACCAGCCTGTACTGACAGCAGCATGATAGGCATCATACTGGTATCGAACTTGAATATGATAGGTGATCCCGCACCGTCGGGCAGGGAGTTGGTAATCATGCTCAACTTATCACGCACGTCATTGGTAAGGTCATCAATAGAGTGTCCGTACTCAAACTCAAGAGTTATGACAGATACGTTCTCTGATGATTTTGACGTAATATGCTTGATATGCGTACAACTGTTCAGTGTATTCTCAAGCGGACGGGTCACGTTATTCTCTATATCCGATGCGTTGGCACCGTTGTAGTACGTAAACACCATGATGGTGTTTGACTCAATGTCAGGTAACTGGTCAATGGGCAGCTTGGAGTATGAGAACAAGCCGAACACCACTACAGCCACAAAACAGAGCGCCGTAAATATGGGTCGTTTGACCGAACTTTCGTAAAGACTCATGGTTTATCCCGCTAATTACTTTTCAACTTCAACTTCCTTGCCGTCAGCCAGCTTGGCCTGACCTGCAATAACAACCTGAGCACCGTTGGGTACTCCCGATATCAACTCATAGCGGTCACCCAGACGCTGTCCAAGTTCAACCTTGTTGTAAGACACCTTACCGTTGTTGTAAACATATACAAAACGGTCACCTGATCCGGAACGTTTCTCAATGGCCAGGTCAGGAACAACCACGTGGTTCAGTGTGCCCAGGTTAAGGGTAGCACGAGCAAACATACCGGGACGCAACTTCTGATCAGAATTTGCTACGTTTATCTCCACGGGGAATGTATGTGTCATGGCATCCACTGTAGGATATATCAGTGATACCTTACCTGTAAATGTCTCACCGGGATATGCATCCAGTTCAATGGTAACCTCATCACCCTTCTTGACCCTTGAGTAGTACTGCTCCGATACGTTGATGGTAATCTTTACAGGAGCAATCTTCTGTACCACCAGAATGGCCTGGCCACTGTACAGGTCACCATTATCATAGTTACGTGCGGTAACCACGCCGTCTATAGGACTCTCCAGACGGGTATTCTCCTTAAGTGTCTGGAAAGACTTGCGGGCCACCTCAAGCTGCAGGTTTACGTTATCCCACTCTGACTTGGAGACACCGCCCACCTTATAGAGCTGGTCTATACGGTTGAACTCTGTCTCCAGGTTCTTGAGCTGCATCTCCTGCTGGCTCAATGTAGTCTCGTCCATCTCAACAAGGATCTGTCCTTTTCTTACATTATCGCCCACCTCAACCTTGATACGGCTAATACGGCCAGGAGCAGATGGAGCAATGTTGTTCTTAATCTCTCCAACTATGGTAGCTGAATAAACCTGTATCTGTGCTACAGGCTCCTCCACCACTTTGGCAAGCTTAACAAGAGGTTTTGCATTAGGATCTACCAAAGGAGCCTGAGCTACCTCTTTCTTTTTCTGCCCGCAAGCCGCCAGAAGCAGCATTGAGCAGAGAGCAATTCCAAAAATTCTGAATGCTTTCATATTCTATATCTTTTTTGTTTCTTATTTCTTAACCTTAATATTCTCGTCATTGCCAAGCACCTTGTCAAGGTCTGCCTTGGCTGCCAGATAGTTGTATATGGACTGGCTGTATGTAAGCTTGGCCTGTGTAAGTGACACCTCACTGTTGTTAAGTTCCAGGATTGTACCCTTACCTATCTCATAGCGCTTGCTGGCTATCTCACGGCCCTTCTCAGCCTGCTCTATTGCCTCATGGTTGCTGGCCACCTGCTCTGCATTGGCTTTCATGTTGTCAATGTAGCTGCGTACCTGCATGTCAAGCTGCTTGCGTGTATAGTCAATGTTTTCATTAAGCTGGCTTATCTGCAACTTGGTGCTGCGTATCTTGGTAAAATTGCCCATTCGGAAAATAGGCACTGAGAGAGACAGCACTATCGATGAACTCTTGGCCCATTCATAGTCATAGACCTTCCAGTTATCATTGTAAAGAGACTGGAATGAATATGTACCGGCCAATGCAAGAGTTGGCAGGAAATTTGTCTTCTGCACCTTAAGGGTCTGGTTCAGCATGGTCTCGCTCATCTTGAGCTGGCGCATATTGGTATTGTTTTCAAGAGAATAATCACCTGCCTTAAGAGCCTCACCGTAAAGCTGGTCCTCATAATCCTCAAGGCTGCCCTCAACTACAATCTGCGTCTCAGGATCAATGCCCATAAGCACCATCAGCTGCAGTTTTGACAACGTCACGGCATTACGGGCCTGGATTACAGTAGGATTCAGGCTACGCAACTGGACCTCAGCACTGATCTTGTCATACTCACTGGTACCACCCAGATCATACAGAGACTTTACTACATCAAAGTTCTTCTGTGCCTGCTCCAGACTCTTGCACAACACATCATAACTGTCTTGTGCCAATATAACCTGATAATATGCCTTGGTAACCTGATTAACCAGATCCAGTTTTGAGCTACGGCTCTGTTCAACCGCGTTATCCAGGTCAGTCTTGGTCAGATTCATGGTTGCATAAACCGTGGGAGCAAATAAAGGCAGACTTACCTGGAACTGACCGTTCCAAGTGCTGGTATTGTCCTGACCCATCTTGAACTCCATACCGTTCAACTTCATTACTGCAGCAAGTACTGTGTACTGTACTGTCCCGCTAAAATCCGCGCTGGGAAGGAGTGACTGCCATGCCTCATCCTTACTTATTTTCTTAACCTCAATCTGCTGTTCAGCCACCTTGATGGTTGGATTATCACTCAGGGCAATGCTGAGTGCGTCATCAAGAGTCAGTTTAAGAACAGCACCAGTGCCGGTATCCTGCGCATGAACGGCCACCCCAATAATAAGGGCAACCGCAACCAGGAGTCCGGTCTTGCATAATAAACCTCTTTTCATCATCTGTTATTTGATTTATACCTATACTTTTCAAGCTTGGCCATACCCTTGGGTGCGGCAATTCCACGCAGCAAAACCACAAGAGTGCCGTCAATCAGTTCATCATAACGGAACTCACCCCTATCGGCCTCCTTGTTGGCCATTGTACCCATAGCACTGAATGCTTTCATGAGCACGTCCATATTAAGGTCATCACGGAACACGCCCTGCTTTACGCCCAGCTCCATGAAGCCGCGCATACGGCGAGCCATATCAGCCAGATGTTCATGGAACACCTTTTTCAGTTTGGGATATTTGTCCATATCCTCAAACTTATTGTGGTCTCTCTCGCGTGATTCATTTATAAGGACCTCCAGATGCTTAAGGAACACCGTGAGCACATCCTCCTCCCTGCCAATTTCCTCTTCAAGCATCTTTGACATGCGGGCAATATGCCTGTTCATGCATTCCAGCAGAAGCTCTTCCTTGCTACCGAATATCTCATACAGGGTACGTTTGGACACTGAAAGTTCCTGCGCCACATCATCCATACGCACAGAAAGATTTCCACACCGCAGAACAATCTCCGATGTGGTTTCAATAGCCCTCTCACGAATCTCCTCCCTGTTTGAAGTATTGATTATCATTAAACGTCCTTGTTTTCAAGCCGCAAAGATAAAAGAAAACTCCACGCACCGCGCAGAGTTTTCCGACTAAAACCATCTATTTAGCCATTTTTAGCATTTCAGCATACATCCTTCATTCTGCCAGAAGATCCTTGAGGAAGGAATCCAGTTCCTCATCGAGACCTTGCATGAGGCTTTGACTCAACAGGGTGTTGTCCTCATCAAAGAGCATGAGTTCCGCTACGGTCTCGCGGTCATCATCTACCAGGACAAATGAGAAAGGTTTCCAGATGGCAAGGTTCTCAAGCGGCTGCTCCGCATCTATATCCTTGAGGATACGACGCAGGGCCTTTTCCATTACCTGGTAGAAATCCTCCTCTGGTATCTCCACCAGATCTGAGAGCCTGGTGGTGGCCAGGTCGTGATCATCATCACTTACGGTCACATCGCCTGTTTCACGTATGGGCATGATATGTATGTCCGTCACTACAGACTGTTCCTGGGGACGGCGGAACTCGTTTATGACTCCTGTCAGAAGTGCTTTGATTTCCTGGAATGATGATTCGCTTAATCTCATAGCTGTATGGTTTTATCTTGTTTTAAAGACCTTGGCCGTGGCAGTTCTTGAATTTCTTGCCGCTACCGCACGGGCACGGGTCATTACGGCCCGGTGTCTTATCCACGCGGATAGGCTCACGTACCTGCTGACGTGTGTCACGTCCGGCTGCAGCACGCTGATTGGGATCACCCAAGTCACTGTTACGGTTCTCGCTGTACTGGCGCCTCTGCTGACGGTTCTGAGCAGGTGCCTCACGAACCTGATCAGGATCAGGCTCCGGAATCTGACCGCGCATCAGGATTGAAACGGTCTGGTCATTCATCTTGTTGACCATATTGTCAAACAGGGTCACTGACTCCAGCTTGAATATGAGCAACGGGTCTTTCTGCTCATAGCTGGCGTTCTGTACGGAATGTTTCAGTTCATCAAGCTCACGCAGGTTCTCCTTCCAGCACTCATCTATGGTGTGTAGCATTATAGCCTTCTGGAAAGATGTAACTACGCTCTTACCCTCGCTCTCATATGCCTCCTTAAGATTACAGGGAATCTGATACATGCGGCGGCCATCGGTTATAGGAATAAGAATGTTGATATAGCGGTCACCCTGCTCCTCAAATACCTTCTTGATGACAGGAGTGACTATCTGTGCCATACGCTCGCACTTACGCTTGAAGTTATCCATAGCTGCGTTGAAGATACGCTCAGACACCTCATCCTGCTTCATCTTGCCAAACTCCTCTTCAGTGAACGGAAGCTCTATGGCCAGCACACGGAATGCCTCCATCTGCAGGCTCTCATAATCTGCACAGTTCTCCGCAGCGGCAGCTGAGCGGTCCCAGATCATATTGGCAATATCCATACCTATGCGTTCACCTATCAGTGCATGACGGCGCTTCTCATAGATTACGGTACGCTGCTTGTTCATCACGTCATCATACTCAAGCAGGCGTTTACGGATACCAAAATGGTTCTCCTCAACCTTTTTCTGTGCCTGCTCAATACGCTTGGTAATGAAACTGTTCTCAATCATCTCATCCTCCTGCAGACCAAGCTTGTCCATAAGCGGAGCGATACGGTCTGATCCGAACAGACGCATCAGGTTATCCTCAAGTGAGATAAAGAATACTGATGAACCCGGATCTCCCTGACGTCCTGCACGGCCACGCAACTGGCGGTCAACTCGGCGGCTCTCATGACGCTCCGTACCAACTATGGCCAGACCGCCTGCGGCACGAACCTCTGGTGACAGTTTGATATCGGTACCACGACCTGCCATATTGGTGGCTATGGTAACTATGCTCTTCTGACCGGCCTTGGCCACGATATCGGCCTCCTTCTGGTGCAGTTTGGCGTTCAATACATTATGCTCTATCTTACGCATGGTAAGCATACGGCTCAGCTGCTCACTTATCTCGACCGATGTGGTACCAACCAATACCGGACGGCCCTCGCCTACCAGCTTGACTATCTCCTCGATGACTGCCTTGTACTTCTCACGTTTGGTCTTGTAAATGCGGTCATTCTGGTCTATACGGGCAATGGGCTTGTTGGTAGGGATTACCACCACATCCAGCTTATAGATGTCCCAGAACTCACCTGCCTCTGTCTCAGCCGTACCGGTCATACCGGCCAGCTTGTGATACATACGAAAGTAGTTCTGCAAAGTGATGGTTGCGAATGTCTGGGTAGCGGCCTCAATATTGACACGCTCCTTAGCCTCAACAGCCTGGTGCAGTCCGTCACTCCAGCGGCGTCCCTCCATTATACGACCTGTCTGCTCATCAACGATCTTGACCTTGCCATCCTCGGTCACGATGTAATCAACATCGCGCTCAAACATACAGTAGGCCTTGAGCAACTGGTTTATGGTATGTATACGCTCGCTCTTTACAGCATAGTTGGTGAGCAGTTCATCCTTCTTGGCCAGACGCTCCTCCTGGCTCAGGTCTGTCTGAGCCTCAAGTTCAGAGAGCTGGCTGGCTATATCGGGCAAGATAAAGAATTCAGGATCCTGATTGGTGCCGCTTATCAGTTCAACACCCTTATCGGTAAGGTCAACGCTGTTCAGTTTTTCATCAATCACAAAATACAGGGGCTCCACAGCCTCAGGCATACGCTTGTTCTGCTGCTCCATGTATATCTCCTCTGTCTTCTGCATGCCCACCTTCATGCCCGGCTCACTCAGGAACTTGATAAGAGCCTTGTTCTTGGGCAGGGCCTTGAAGCTGCGGAACAGTGACAGGAATCCCTCTGCAACCTCATCCTGATTGTCAGAATGTACCTTCTTACGGGCATCGGCCAGATACTGTGTAGCAAGGCGTTTCTGAGCCTCAAAGAGTTGCTCCACCTGCGGGCGCAACTGCTCAAACTGCTGGTCATCGCCCTTGGGTACGGGACCGGATATAATAAGAGGTGTACGGGCATCATCAATGAGCACCGAGTCAACCTCATCCACGATGGCATAGTTATGACCGCGCTGTACCAGTTCATTGGGATGGCCGGCCATATTGTCACGCAGGTAGTCAAAGCCGAACTCATTGTTGGTACCGAATGTGATATCGGCCCGATATGCGTTACGGCGGGCCTCGGAGTTAGGCTGATGCTTGTCAATGCAGTCCACAGATAGTCCATGGAACATATAGAGCGGACCCATCCACTCAGCATCACGCTTGGCCAGGTAATCATTCACTGTAACTACATGTACACCATTACCTGTCAATGCGTTAAGGAATACCGGCAGGGTAGCCACAAGGGTCTTACCTTCACCGGTAGCCATCTCGGCAATCTTACCTTTATGAAGCACCACGCCACCAAACAGCTGCACGTCATAGTGAATCATGTTCCAGACGGTATCGTTACCGCCTGCCACCCAATGCTGCTGCCACAAGGCCTTGTCACCGTCTATGACAACAAAGTCATGCTTGGCTGCAAGGTCGCGGTCAAAATCAGTGGCCGTTACCTCCACCTGCTCGTTCTGTGTAAAGCGGCGGGCTGTCTCCTTTACAATGGCAAATACATCTGGCAGAACCTCATCCAGAACCACTTCATAGCGGTCCAGAACCTCCTTTTCAAGTTTATCTATCTGGTTGAACAGAGGCTCGCGTTCCTCAAGTTCAGTCTGTTCTACCTTAGCCTTAAGCTCCTCAATACGTTTTTTCTCAGGTATGACAAAATCGCGCACCTTCTGCTTAATCTGCTGTGTTGCGGCGCGCAGCTCATCATTGGAAAGTTTTTCATACTTAGGATAAGCAGCCTTGATCTTCTCAACCCAAGGCTGTATCTCCTTTATGTCACGGGTCTGCTTGTTTCCGAAAAGCTTCCCGATAAATTCATTAAAACCCATTATGCGGTATCTGTTGTTTTTGTATTAATAATCTGCAGCACAAACGCAAAATCCGTGCCGAAACGCAAAGATAGTCATTATTCCGCTTTTTGCGACATTTTTGTCACATCATCTTTTATTAAACACCGCAGGACATAGGATTTGAAGACGCAACGTTCCGAGGCTACTCCGGACCTCTCCGGACCCTAAACGTCGAACTCCTCCTTTCCAGTTGAAATCCAAATCTTTTGAGAAGTTTTTTCTCAAAATGTTATTTGTATGTGTCACTATATGATAGAGTTAGGTTTTTATCTCTTCATAAATCGTTTATAATAAGCATGTAAGTAGGCATCGGCCCTTGAATAAGGGTCGAAAAATCCTTTGGTAAACAGCCTTTCCACAGCGCACATCATAGAGATGACGCATATTCCTTCATTAGTTTACAAAGGTGAGAGTAGCACACTTTTAGAAGCGGACTTCAAAGCCGCACTGAGTTCGTAGTATTATCTCTCAGAAAGACTGTTTGACCAAAAGGATAAAGTTCATTATGCCACAGCATGGACATATGGTTGATGCCTTTTGAGCACAAAATATATCCTGTTAATCAGTTTTCTGGCAACCTTGATTATCGCCTTGCCAGGAGGCATACGCTTGCAGTTGTTGGCATAATACAGTTGTAATGCCGGATCCTGTCTTATGGCAGCCCAAGCGGCTTCAATAACGACAGACCTTAAGGTTGCTTGCCTACGTACAGTTATATTCCCTCTACCGATGTGTTCACCGCTGCTGTGACACATCGGAATCATACCTATGTAAGCAGCCAGTTGTTCTGAGCTATTAAAACGTTTTATGTCAATTATCTCAGCCATAAGAATAAGACTGACGGTTCTTCCGATACCGGGAATGGTCATCAGAAGTGAGTGTATTTCACTAAAACGGTCGGTTCGTGACAACTCCCTTATTTCTCTGGTTATTTCAAGATTCTGTGCGTGTAACTCTTCCAGTCTCCTGATGTGCATATCAAGAGTCTGACGTCCACAGGATGTTTTAATGGAAACGTCACGCAGCCAATCTATAAATCTCATTGGCCAATGGAAGCTACGACCTGTGTATTCCTGAGGAATCTCAATGCCAAGATATCTCAGATGTGATTTGATACGATTCTTTTGGCGTGTGATATCCTTGGCTATCGTACTTTTTAGTCTGATTAGCGATCTTACTTCTATAGCTTCATCATCAGGAGTATAAATACCTCTTAGCTGCTTGGCTCTTAATCCGACTGCCAGTTTCTTGCTGTCCACAGCATCAGTCTTACGTAGTCTCTCACTAGTCATTGTAGGCACATCGGCCGGGTTTACGACAATATTGTGTATACCGAGTTGTGTCAATCTGTGATGAATCCAGAAACCACAGAAACCTGCTTCATAGACAGAGTAATACTCTGCATTGGGGTAATTGTTGCACAGATAGCGATAAAGCTTATCCGGATCAGGTTCCTGACTGAAGGTTTTTAGGACCGATACCTCCGACAGTACCGTAACAGTCCAACTCTTTAAATGGACATCCAATCCTATGTAGATGTTTTGTCCTTTGAAGTTTAATTCGTTCCTTTGTTCCATAAGCTGTAATATTTTGGTTTGTTTATGATTGGTCTTTTAAATGTAACCAAAAATATCTACAGCTTATTTTTATACTGTGAAAAACACCGAGGGGCTGCCATAGCGGCAGGGGATTCGAAACCCCCGAGAGCGTCCAGGTGCTTGCATACGCAGGTGCTGTACATTTCTTTGGGATTTCAAACATAGGAACTTTTGCCCACCTCCGGTGTGCAACGTTCGTCAAACATGCGCCGTTCTTAACGGGATCCTCCAAGGCCCTCCGCTTAACGCCTCTGCACAGATGGTCTTCAGATCCTATGTCCTGCTCCTGCAAAGGGAAAGAGTGGCACAGGGGGACTGTCCCCTTTGGGCCATTTTGGGGCGTTTTATTAGCATATCTTTATTTAAAAAGATTTGAGAAGATAATAATAAGGTATATCTTTGCAGTTCAATTTGGCTGAAACGGCCATTTGAATGAATATAAATACAAAGATTATGAAGATTCCATTGAGAAGTGACCAGTGTACTGTAGGTCGTCGCATGTCGGGAGCAAGAGCTCTGTGGGTTGCCAACGGCATGAAGAAGGAGCAGATGGGTAAGCCCATCATTGCAATTGCAAACTCATTCACGCAGTTTGTACCCGGTCACGTGCATCTTCATGAGGCCGGCCAGATAATCAAGAAGGAGATTGAGCGCCTGGGTTGTTTTGCCGCTGAATTTAACACCATAGCCATAGATGACGGCATTGCAATGGGTCATGACGGCATGCTCTACTCTCTGCCATCACGTGACATCATAGCTGACAGCGTTGAGTATATGGTCAATGCCCATAAGGCCGATGCTTTGGTCTGCATAAGCAACTGCGACAAGATTACTCCTGGTATGCTTATGGCTACCATGCGCCTTAACATCCCTACCGTATTCGTAAGCGGCGGCCCGATGGAGGCCGGCGAGTTGAACGGTGTGCATCTGGATCTGATTGACACAATGATCAAGTCCGGTGATGAGACCGTATCCGATGATGAGGTTGCCGCCATTGAGCGTACGGCATGCCCCGGTTGCGGATGCTGCTCCGGCATGTTTACCGCAAACTCAATGAACTGCCTTACCGAGGCCTTAGGTATGTCACTGCCCGGTAACGGTACAATACTGGCTACACACAAGAACCGCGTGCAGCTGATGAAGGATGCCGCAGCGCTCATAGTAAAGAATGCTCTCAAGTACTATGAGGAGGGTGATGAGAGTGTACTGCCCCGCAGTATAGCACAGAAGAAGAACTTTGAGAACGCCATGAACCTGGATATAGCCATGGGCGGCTCAACAAATACAATCCTGCACCTGCTGGCTGTTGCATATGAGGCCGGCGTTGACTTCAAGATGGACGATATAGACCGTCTGTCACGCCACGTGCCATGCCTTTGCAAGGTTGCGCCCAACACCCAGAAGTATCACGTTCAGGATGTAGGCCGTGCAGGCGGTGTGCTCAACATCCTGGGTGAGCTGGCCAAGGGTGGCCTGCTGCACACCGATGCCAAGAGCGTTACAGGTTACACCTACGGTGAGCTTATAGACAAGTACAGCATTCTCAAGGATAATATAGATCCTGAGGCCAAGCGTATATACACTACCGCTCCGGCCAATAAGTTCAACATTGAACTTGGCTCACAGGAGAGCACATACAAGGAACTGGATACTGACCGTGCAAACGGTTGCATCCGTGACCTGCAGCACGCCTACTCCAAGGACGGCGGTCTGGCAATCCTTAAGGGTAACATTGCAGTTGACGGTTGCGTAGTAAAGACCGCAGGTGTAGATGAGAGCATCTGGAAGTTCTCAGGCCCCGCCAAGGTATTTGACTCACAGGAGGATGCCGTTGAAGGCATACTTGGCGGCAAGGTAGTGGCCGGTGACGTAGTTGTCATCACCCATGAGGGCCCCAAGGGAGGTCCCGGCATGCAGGAGATGCTCTACCCCACATCATACATCAAGTCACGCCATCTGGGCAAGGCCTGCGCCCTTATCACCGACGGCCGCTTCAGCGGCGGTACATCAGGTCTGAGCATCGGTCATATATCACCCGAGGCTGCCAACGGCGGTGCCATAGGCAAGGTTGTAGACGGTGACATAATTGACATTGACATACCTGCACGCAGCATAAACGTACGCCTTACCGATGCTGAGCTGGCTGCTCGCCCCATGCGCCCGCTTACCCGCAAGCGTGTGGTAGCCAAGAGCCTTAAGGCATATGCCAATATGGTTAGCTCTGCCGATAAGGGTGGCGTAAGAATAATTGACTAAGTTAGACTATGAGTAATATGATATCAGGAGCCGAGGCAATGCTCCGTGCATTGCTTACCGAGGGTGTGGATACCGTTTTTGCATACCC
Source organism: uncultured Bacteroidales bacterium (assembly GCA_902774275.1). Classification (GTDB taxonomy): domain Bacteria; phylum Bacteroidota; class Bacteroidia; order Bacteroidales; family Bacteroidaceae; genus Colenecus. The sequence goes on along the minus strand of CACYHN010000002.1, from coordinate 58,502 downwards.
CGGCGGTTCTATAATTAAGGTGTTTGATGCCCTGTATGACCATCAGAATGATTTGAAACAGATTCTGGTGCGCCATGAGCAGGGTGCAGCACATGCCGCACAGGGTTACGCCCGCGTATCGGGCCGTACAGGTGTGGCCATAGTTACCAGTGGTCCCGGCGCCACAAACACTATAACAGGTATCAGTGACGCCATGCTTGACAACACTCCGCTGGTGGTAATAGCCGGTCAGGTAAGTACCGACGTTCTGGGTACTGATGCCTTCCAGGAGATTGACCTGGTGGGTGTAACCCAGCCTATCACCAAATGGAGCTATCAGATACGCCGCGCCGAGGACATAGCATGGGCAGTGGCACGTGCATTCTATATTGCCGGTACAGGCCGTCCCGGTCCTGTGGTGCTTGACTTCAGCAAGACCGCGCAGGTGGCTCAGATTGATTTCAAACCCGCCAAGATAGATTATGAGCGCAGCTACATCCCTTCACCTGACCCCATTGAGAGTCAGATTAATGATGCGGTAGCTTTGATAAACGGTGCCAAGAAGCCTTTGGTGCTGGTTGGACACGGAGTAGAGTTGGGTAACGCCCAGGATGAACTGCGTGAGTTCATTGAGAAAGGCAATCTGCCCGCAGCACGTACTCTTTTAGGACTTGCAGCCCTGCCCTCAGACCACCCTCTCAACATGGGTATGCTTGGAATGCACGGCAACCTGGCCCCCAACGTAAAGACCAATGAATGTGACGTGCTGATAGCTGTCGGCATGCGTTTTGATGACCGTGTAACCGGTACGCTGAACACATATGCCAAACAGGCCAAGATAATACATCTGGACATAGACAAGTCAGAGTTCGGTAAGAACGTAAAGCCCGATGTTACAGTATTGGGCGACTGCCGCCAGACTCTCAAGCTCATAACCGAGCGTATGGTCAAGGCTGACCACAAGGAGTGGATAGAAAGCTTCAAGCCTCTTGACAAGGAGGAGTATGATAAGGTGATAGATAAAGCCATACACCCCAAAGACGGACCGCTCAAGATGGGTGAGGTTGTTACAGAGGTAAGTAACCAGTCTCCTGCCAATTCAGTTCTGGTAACAGATGTAGGTTTGAACCAGATGTTCGCCTCACGTTACTTCAAGTACCGCTCACCGCGCAGTATAGTGACATCAGGCGGACTGGGAACCATGGGATTCTGCATGCCTGCCGCAATAGGAGCCTCATTCGGAGCACCTGAGCGCATGATACTGGCATTCTTTGGTGACGGTGGTTTCCAGATGAACATCCAGGAGCTTGGCACCATAATGGAGAACCAGGCACCCGTCAAGATGATAGTGATGAACAACACCTACTTAGGCAACGTGCGCCAGTGGCAGCAGATGATGTTCAAGAGCCGCTACTCATGCACCCACATGATGAACCCCGACTACAGCAAGATAGCCGCCGCATACAATATCCCTTACCGTCTGATAACTGACCGTAAGGAGCTTAAGGATGCGGTTGCCGATATGCTCAAAGCAAAGGGGCCTTTCCTGCTTGAGGCTGCAGTTGAGGAGGAGGAGAATGTTATGCCGATGATCAAGCCAGGCAGTTCTGTAGATGAAATGATTTTTCAAATTGAAAATTGAAAATTGAAAATTAGCCATCCGGTGCGTACCATTTAATTCTCAATTCTCAATTAAAAACAACAATATGGATAGTGATAAAAGACTTTATACGCTGATAGTTCACTCAGAGAACATAGCCGGTATCCTGAATCAGGTTACGGCCGTGTTTACACGCCGTCAGGTCAACATTGAGAGCCTGAACGTATCGGCATCATCAATACCGGGAGTTCACCGCTACACCATCACTGCGATGGCTGACCGCGAGACTATCGTTAAGATAGTTGACCAGATAGAGAAGAAGGTGGACATACTGCAGTGCCAGTGCTATACCGATGATGAGATATTCATGCAGGAGGTGGCTCTGTACAAGATAGTGACAAGCGTACTGACTGAAAATCCGGAGATATCAAAGATAATACGCCGCTACGGAGCCAAGCTGATTGAGGTAAACTCAACATTCTCTGTCATTGAGAAAAGCGGCCTTACCGAGGATATTACCGCTCTTAACCGTGAGCTCTCCGCTCAAGGCGGCCTGCTCCAGTTTGTAAGTTCAGGTCGTGTGGCAATAACCCGCGCCCGCATTGAGCACGTCAGCGAATACCTGGACAAGGTTGCAGCCAGATATGGGAAAAAATAATTTGGATTAACATAACAAACTTAACTAACAAAACTATGAAAATGAACTTTGGTGGTGTCATTGAAGAGGTAATGACACGTGAGGAGTTCCCGCTGGAGAAAGCCCGCGAGATACTCAAGAATGAGACAATCGCAGTTATAGGTTACGGCGTTCAGGGTCCTGGACAGGCTTGCAACCTTCGTGACAACGGTTTCAACGTTATCGTTGGCCAGCGTCAGGGCAAGACATTTGAAAAGGCAGTAGCCGACGGTTGGGTTCCCGGCAAGACTCTGTTCTCAATCGAGGAGGCAGCCCAGAAGGGTACCATCATCTGCATGCTTCTCTCTGATGCAGCTCAGATGCAGCAGTGGCCCAACATCAAGCCTTACCTGACTCCCGGCAAGACTCTCTACTTCTCACACGGATTCGCTATCACCTGGAATGACCGCACAGGCGTTGTTCCTCCCAAGGATATCGATGTTATCATGGTTGCTCCTAAGGGTTCAGGTACATCACTCCGTACCATGTTCCTTGAGGGTCGCGGCCTGAACAGCTCATACGCTGTATATCAGGATGCATCAGGCAAGGCTCTTGACAAGGTCCTTGCTTTCGGTATCGGTATCGGTTCTGGTTACCTGTTCGAGACCACATTCGTACGTGAGGCCACATCTGACCTTACCGGTGAGCGTGGTTCACTGATGGGTGCCATCCAGGGGCTGCTCCTGGCTCAGTATGAGGTTCTCCGTGAGAACGGCCACACTCCCTCTGAGGCATTCAACGAGACCGTTGAGGAGCTTACTCAGTCACTTATGCCTCTGTTCGCTCAGAAGGGTATGGATTGGATGTACGCAAACTGCTCAACCACAGCTCAGCGCGGTGCTCTTGACTGGATGGGCCCGTTCCACGATGCAATCAAGCCCGTTGTACAGAAGCTCTATGCAAGCGTTAAGTGCGGTAACGAGGCTCAGATCTCTATCGACAGCAACTCAAAGCCCGGCTATCGTGAGGGTCTTGAGAAGGAGCTGGCTGCCCTGCGTAACAGCGAGATGTGGCAGACTGGTGCCGTTGTTCGCAAGCTGCGTCCTGAAAACAATTGATAACTGTCAATTGAACAAAATAATAAAGCCTCGCAATTGCGAGGCTTTATTATTTTATGCAGGTAATGATATAATCAGAAAATCTTATAACGGTTATCTACTACCTTAGCATTGTAGTAAAGACCCTCAAAGATAGAGCCAGGGATATTGCTTACGGCAATTGACTGCAAGCGTGACTTCTCCATATCCTCATTGAACCCACTTCCTGATTCCTCATCGGCAGAAATCTTCTCAGCAACGAATACGCAGTTATCACCCTTGATAGGAGCAGTCAACTCACCCTTCTCAAGTTTTGCTACGCTAGGACCTAAAGCCGGTTCATTTGAAGATAATGCTGACACAAATACATTGTTGGTGAAATTACAGAACTTTATAGTATCAATAACTATATTGTCAACCTTCTTGACTTCATCAAAAGAAAGACCGGCAAGCTTGTCCTCAAGGACTTCTGCCTTCTTGTCCATCATAACCTTATAAGAGATGGCTGTTGAAGCATCATCAAGACTGCGGTATCCACGCTGGTTAATCTTGTCAACGCCCACCACGAGAAGATGATCGTTAGCGTAACCTACTTCAAATATACGTGACACCTCACCCTCATTAGCGTCAAAAGCCCAACGCAGAGCCTCATGTGAACGGCTTACACCACTGATGTTGTAGCTGTAATTCTCAAATGAAGGATAGTAAAGTAGACGGAAATCTGAATCCTCTGCATTTTGCTTAAGTTCCTCAAGAGTTGTGTTCTGTGAAAGGAATGAACTCAATTTGTTATATGCGTCATTGCTTGTCTCTTCACTGAATTCAACAGGACGCTTAACGATAGCTATATCATACTTCTTAAGAGGAGTCTTGGTATCAAGAACCTTGATGACGAGATTGGCACCGGAGATCTTTAATACATCCACTTCACCTTTCTTCATGCTGTTTAGCTTGTTCAGATACAGAGCATTCTCTCCGCTTATTGTAGCAGGCTCATAGGTATCGGCACTCATCCAATTTTCAGCAGCAGTCTGATTGTACTTGGCGGCAAGCTCTGAGAAATCAGCACCTTTCTTTGCAGCATTAAGGATACTGTCTGCGCGATTGTCAAATTCCTCACCTTCACCTATTACCTGAATCATAGCGAACTGGATAGAATCATAACCGTTGACGGTATTCAGTACCTTGAAGGTGTTGTAAGAATCATCATCAGCGCAATAATAGGGACCAAACACACCAAGACTGTTGACAGAATCAAGTCTTTCAGCTACATCATCAGGAAGATTCTTGGCAGAACGCGGAACCTCGCTATAAGGAATCTCTGATTCTGAACGACGCAGGAATGAAGCATAGTCTCCATCCATCTCCTCAAGCTGGGTAGTTATCTCATTTACCTCTGCAAGCAGAGCGTCACGATCAGCCTGACTTGGTTCAATCTCATAGTCTATATAGTAGATATCACGGCTTTCAGTGTAATTGTAAAGACTCTCCTTATTCTCAGCATATGTCTTCTTGAGGTCTGCATTTGTTACAGTGACATCAGCGTCAGCAAGTGAACTGTAAGGAAGGGCAGCAACCAGAACGTCATATCTGGTAACGCGGTTAACATATGAATCCTTCATAGCTACAGGATTTGTCACAAGAGCACCCTTTACAAGTGCTGAATACTTGGAATAAAGCAGACCGGACTTGATGTCATTCTCTATGAAAAGCCAATAGTTGTACATGCTCTGATAATAGCTGTACTCATCATATGACATATTGGTACCATCCAGTTCATTATAGAAAGCAAGGAAATCCTTAAGTCTGTCAGCATCAAACTTACCGTCAGCGCCATTGAACGGAGTGCTTGCAAGAACCGGATCTGTTCCACGCTCAATAACATCCCTTACCTCTGCATCGGTAACTGTCAATCCTATTGTTGCAGCCTCCTTGCCAAGAATCTGGTTACGGACCATGATAGCCCAAACCTCATCCCTGACAGCTTTCATCTGCTCCTCTGTAAGGTCACTTGTCTGATTTGCAAACTTTACCACCTCAGTATAGTTTTCCAGCTCTTTCTGAAAATCCTGTGCTGAAATGTTCTTGCCATCAATTGATCCTACAAACTGAATTCCCTGGGTAGGACGGATAATCTTCCATGCGTCACCAAGGATGAAGGCCAGCATAGCAAGGCCGATAACGATAAGAAGCAGTGGTCCTTTGCTTCTGATTTTCTGTAATGTTGCCATTTTTTATTATTGTTTTTATTTTATGCATACACGCACATACGTGCAAAAAGCGCACAAAATTACTAAAAAATGTTCTTTAATGCCAATTACTCACCTTATTTATTAGATTTTATGCACTAATACTTCTCAGGATGGCTCCTGAGTCAGTTCAACAAGTTCTATTTTAGTCTCTCCTTTCTTGAGAACACGGAATGTATAACCCTTTACGGAAACCTTCTCATTCACTTTTGGAAAGCCCTTAGCTTTACTCAGGATAAGGCCTCCTACTGTCATATATTCATCAGATTCAGGAATATCCAGACCGAACATCTCATTTACACGGCTTATCTCCATACGTCCGGACAACAGCCAGCCGTCATCTGTCTTCTTGGCTATCAGATTGGTTACGTCATGCTCATCCTGAATATCGCCCAATATCTCCTCTATGATATCTTCAAGGGATATTATTCCCGATGTACCTCCAAATTCATCTACCACCACAGCCAGGCTCTTCTTGCGCGCCATAAGCTGTTTCATGAGTTTCTGCGCTGCAAGTGTTTCTGGCACAAAAGGCACGGTCTGGATATGCTCACGCCAGTCATTCTTATGACGGAACAGTTCCGATGAATGGATATAGCCTATGATATGGTCCATATCACCCTCATACACCAGGATCTTGGAATAACCGGTCTCTATGAACCTCTCACGCAGGGCATTCCATGAGACCCCCTTCTCTACCGCACATATCTCATTACGTGGAACCATACAGTCACGCGTTCTCACATTTGAGAAATCCAGTACATTCTGGAAAATACGCACCTCTGATTCAGGCTGGGAATCCTCCTCTGATCCCGACAAACCGGACTGCACGAAATAGTCCAGATCAACCTTTGAGAAAGCCTTGACAGTATTCTCCCGGTCTATCCTTACGCCAAACATCCTCAAAATAATCCTTGAAAGCCATGTAGTAAAAAGCGATATGGGATAAAGGATTATGTATATCAGGTAAATAGGGAAAGCCAGGATGTTCAATTTCCCGTTAGGATTGGAGCGGAACAACGTTTTGGGCACGAACTCCCCTATCACAATGACTATGGCTGTTGAAACAAGCGTTTCAATTACAACAAGCAGAAAATCATCTTCAATGAACCCTTGCGGCAGGAACATCTCTATAAGACGTGCCATCATGGTGCTGTAAAGGACAAGTGCTATATTATTGCCCACCAGCATTGTGGAGATGTAGATATTGGGATTACGGAAGAAACGTTCAAGCAAACGTGAACTGAACGTACGCCTCTCAACATCCATCTCAAACCTCAGTCTGTCAGCCGATACAAACGCAATCTCCAGCCCTGAGAAAAGAGCCGAGAAAAACAACGCCACCAGCATTATGACCAAAGTATGACTCATTCGCTTTCTGTTATCGGGAAAACACCCTCTGTCTTACGTATGGTATATTGTGTAAGATTAGTGTTTGATTCAAAACCGTGCCCCACCAGGATCTGCTTTTCCTGCTTTATGTGTATGAGACTGTCTGAATACATCCTGTCACTGCCGTTGTTTATGAAGAGTTCCTGAGTATCAAACTCCTCATGCTTTACATTCTCAGCATGGACATTGCTTATCAGATGCCATATTTTTGTTTTGTTCATATAATAGGCTGTATCTGCCTCCAGCATGGATTCCACCTGCATTACCGAGTCCAGAATCTCTAATAGCACGCCCTGTTCCATACTATAGAACGGAGGGTCCATCTTGTCAAACATCTTCCACTCCTCTGCTATCACATGATAGCGTATGATACCATTTTCCGATATCAGCATATCCACGCCACGCGTTGTTACGACCGATGCTGAATCACGGCTTGTTATAGCCGCCCCCAACTGTCTGTCTTTCTTTCCGCATGAAGGGCAGAAAAACGACATGACAACCGTAATGATTACGGTTGTCAGGTACGTTCTGTATTTCATCGGTGCAAGACCGGTGCGTTGTATCATTTATCTGATAGTAACTGTCTCGTTTATCCAGCCTTTGATTTCAAGTTGGTCACCGGCTTTATAACCAAGCATAAACAGGTCGTCAACCTGCGGAGTCTGCTCCTTATACTGTCTAATCAGGTTGTTGGCCTTATCTGCTACAGAAGAATCAACTCTCTTGGCTTGCTCCAGTTTGTCAATCACTGCAAAATATGCGCAACGGTTCAAAGCGTCCTCCTTTGTCCACTCATAGTTGGCGGCATAAAGAAGTGCCATCTGGATGTAAGCATCGCCCTTGTTAGGATTGTTGGCAAGGCACTTCTGCAGGCAGGAGCGGCTGTTGTCATATTTCTTCTTTGAGAAGTATATGTTTGCCATCTTGTAATAGGTGTCAGCCATGCTAGTCTTGTCATCATCCAGTTCAATAGCCTGGTTGTAGTACTCAAGAGCCTTGTCAAGGTCCTCACGCTGCTTAACATAGAGGTTTCCAAGACTGATGGCTGTCTGAACGGAAGGCTGAAGACCATGAGCATACTCCGCAGCAGCAAAATAGGCATCACTTGACTCACATTTGAAGATAGACATTATCTTAACCACCTTATTCAGATACTCCAGATCATCCTTCTTGTTCTCAATCTTGGGAGCGTAAATATTCTGAAGGCTCTCGCAATCAGCAGCACCACTCTTTACAAAGTGGCCGTCAATATTCTCCTTGACTTTAGTGGCAGCCTCCAGGACCTTGTCATCAGTCTGCATTGCAATGAACTCGTCAATATAACCAGAACAATCCAGATAATCCTGAATCAGAGCTTCACGATACTCATCATTATCCTTCTTGTTGGAATAACGCTGAGCAGAAACCCTCATCAAATCATCAAGCACATAATATTGAGTCCTGCCCTTACCCATATCCACAGCTTTTCTGAGCAGTTCATATGCCCTGGAAACAGAAACCCTCGGGTTGTATGAAGTATAGTCATGTCCGTACTGACCCCATATCTCTGCTGCCGTAACCTTGTTCTTGGCTATCTCATTGAGCTTATCAAGATATTTCAAACGCTGTTCATATACCTGGAACAACTCTTCTGAATACTTGGCCATAAGGGAATCATTCTTCTCCTTTCTGGCATCATTATAAATAGAGCGGAGAATCTTGACACCATAATTATATGTATTGACTGACGCCAAGGGAGCATCACGGAATACTTCCTTCCAGCCTTGCTCATATGCCTCCTTGAAATCATTGGTCTTATAATACTCCTGATACATACTGATGTTACGCCAGGTATTGATACTATCCTGACCATGACCGTAACGAGAACCGTCTTCTACGCCTTTCTGTGCGTTAACACCCATGCCTAAAACAAGCGCAAGGGCAATCATTCCAATCTTTTTCATATTATCCGTAACTTTAATTCTCACTAATAAGATATAATAAACACATATTTGGTTAAATCAATCCACCATCAATTTCATAAACCAACGTTCCATAAACGTCACTCCGATATTGATCCTGAGATAGTTTTCAGTTATCATGCCTTTTGCCATAGGCTCCACCCTGACATACTCTCCGGATATGTGAAGCCAAGACATACTGTTATAAGCTGTGTTGATAGGCAAGGATAAACCTGCACTGACACCAAACTGCATAGGACCCTTATTCTCTCCAACCTTAAAATACGGCTGTGAATAATTCAGGCCAAACTGATATGATGAGCGTTTGAACAGGTTTTTACTTGACTCATCCGGTTTAATCATAAATCCCACAGAGGCCGATAGCTTGTCCAATCCGCTTTTATCACCAAAGAAACTGGCTTTTGACCATGTCTGATAAGAGACATCTGCTCCAATCATACGGTTTTTCCACTTATACGTGAATCCGGCAGAGAGAAAATCCGGAAGGGAAAATGCATCGGCAACCTCAAGAGTATCACTGGAAGAGTGGATATCTGTCTTGAATGTCTCACTCTCCAGCTTCCGTGCCGGCGAAAATGTGGCACCCAACACAAGGGTATTCTCACCAAAGCGTACGGTTCCCTGAACTCCGAAATCAAGTTTAAGGCCTGCCATATCCGTTGTGTACATCAGAGTTCTGGATTGAATATCTGAACTTGAGTAACGGTTATAGACATAGTGATTAATATCTCCCGTCAGGTATGATACGTTGACACCGGCAGAAAGCCAATTTGTGGGACGCCATCCCAATCCGCCCATGAACTGCCTCAGTCCGCCTGTACCGGAGTAAGTATTAGTAGAGGATATCTCTGTGTCTCCCTCTTTATCCCTGCGGACTAATTCAGTAGAAGAGTAGCTGTAACCCACATTTGAGAAAGGCATCACTCCTAAGGTCATACCAACTTTGGGCAGTATCCTGTACTGAATGGCGATATGGTTTACGAATGCATTATGTGCATTTATCTTCACATCATTCTCACTGAAATTGGCATTCTGGAGGGCCAATCCCAAATCTGCAATAAAAGTGAGAGTATCTACTGTAGAATATGATGCAGGATTCTTTAGGTTGATGGTATTGGCCTGACGGAAACCTGCTCCCAGCCCGCCCATAGCCTTGGCCATACCGGAAGACTGTTCTGACAATATACCCACTCCGTATCTTGAATATGGAGAGTTGACACCACTCTGCGCATAGGTGTAAAGTGGAATCAGACAGGAAATGAACAACGCAAAGACAGTTGTTCTTATTCTAGAAACCTCTTTCATTGAATTCAACAATCCGGGCCAGTCCGCGAAGGACCAGATCCGGAACTGCAAAAATACGTCTTTTGACTTTTATATCAAAAAAATCGGCATCACCACCGGTTAAAAAAACCAAAAGAGACGGGAATAAAGAGCCAAATTCCTCTATATATCCCTCCATCTCATGCCTGATGCCGTTCAACACCCCACTGCGGATGGCTGTTTCCGTATCATTTCCCAACATCGGGACGACACCTTTTGCCTCAACCAACGGAAGTGATCCCGTATGCTCATGCAATGACTTGAATCTCAGCCCTATTCCCGGAGCGATATTTCCACCTTTATAAACTCCTGAAGCCGATACTGAATCATAAGTTATGGCTGTACCGGCATCTATCACAAGAAGTTCCTTTCCTGCCCCCATGGACCATGCACCCACAGCTGCGGCAAGACGGTCCATACCCAATGTTGCGGGAGATGAATAATCATTACCTATGGGTATCGGAGTGGCCGCACTAAGCGCAGAAAGACCAAGGGATGACATCCATGCCTGCACAGATGGCTCCAACGGATGTACGGAGCACCACATTCCACCCTTTATATCCAATCCCTCAACAGCTTTTGCAATATCTTCCAGAAGCACAGGACCGCAATATATATGACGCAGATCATCACCATCCTTAACGGCAACTTTCACGCGGGTATTTCCAAAATCAAGCAACAGTATCATACTGAGCGCAAAATTACTAACTTTGCCAAAAATATAATTAATGAAAAAGAGAATATCCATATTTCTGATTGCACTCACCCTGTTGTTTCAGGGAGTCAAGGCACAGAATGACAGCATAAACGCATATCTGCTTACATGTGAACCCGGTAAAGCCATATATGAACTTTACGGACATACCGCCATATGGATAGAGGATGTAACCAACGGGACCGATGCGGTATTCAACTACGGGCTGTTTGACTTCAACACACCCCATTTCGTATGGCGTTTCACCCTTGGCAAGACTGACTATATTCTCGGAGCTACGCGACTCAATTCTTTTCTGCGTGAATACAGTGAACGCGGCTCTGAAGTATTTGCACAGAAGCTCAATCTTACCCAGGATGAATCAAAAAGGCTTTATTCCCTTCTAATAGAGAACAGCCGTCCGGAGAACAGGGTTTACCGATACAACTTCCTGTTCAACAACTGTGCTACAATGGCCATTGACAAGATTGAACAGAGCATAACAGGAACCGTATCATATAAAAGTCCTGACATACCGCTTACCTTCCGTGATATACTGACCGAGCATACAAGTGTCCGTCCGTGGAGCGAATTTGCAGTTGACCTGATAATAGGTGCTGAAGGAGATCTCCCCACAGGTTACAGACAGGACGCTTTTGCTCCTTCACACCTCATGCAACTTGCTTCAGATGCTGTAATTACAGATACTGCCGGTGTCAAAAGGGCATTGGTACAGGAAAGCATGAGACTTGTAAATCCGGATCACGGAGTTGATTTCGGCAAACCGGTATTCACTCCAATCCAAGTAATGTTTATCCTGTTTCTGCTAGTACTTCTTATTTCACTCATCGGATGGTACAGGCAAAAGGCTTTCTGGCTGGTTGATGTCATTTTATTCGGAACTCAGGGAATTGCAGGTATTATTGTAACACTGATGTTCTTTTTCTCTGAACATCCTACGCTTGATTCCAACTGGCTTGTAATATGCCTCAACCCGTTGCCTCTTATATTCCTTCCATTCGTTATCAGTAGAATAAGAAAGGGAAAGATATCTGTCTTCATGTTATGTGAATTCGTAATATGCACTACATTCCTTCTATTGTCTCCCGCAATTCCGCAGACGATTGAACCCGCCACCATGCTATTAATAGGCACTTTTGACTTGAGATTATTATGCAATTGCCTGTACCAGATACTATCGAGAATAAGTAACATACAAAACTCTTCTTCTTTCAACGGCCATATTCCTACATTTATAATTGCAGCCCTCTTGTTTCCTTCAGTCATTGAAGCCAAACCGGAGAAAAGCCCGAAACTTGTAGTAGGAATAGTTATTGACCAGTTTGACAAGGACTGTTTTGAGAAGATGCTGCCTGTCATCGGTTCCGATGGACTGAAACGTCTATGGATGGACGGATACAACCGCACAGACGCCACTTTTGACTACGATAACACCGATAGGGCATCGGCCATAGCATCTATCTATACAGGTACATCTCCATTCCAACACGGGATAGTAGCCGATTACTGGATGAACCCACGTACGCTGTTACCTTCATCTCCGATTGATGACAGTTATTACAAGGGTATCAACACCATAGAGATGTCATCACCCAAAAGGCTTCTTGCCACCAACCTGGCTGATGAGATGAAACTGGGTTCAGCCAATCGTTCCAAGGTGTGTTCAATAGCCATTGAACGGGATGCGGCAATACTCGCTGCAGGACATGATCCGGATGTGGTAATCTGGATGAATTCAGACGATGGACGTTGGAGTTCATCCGATTATTACGGAGCACTGCCGGAATGGGTTAATTCACGCAATGAACCGATATGGAAGAATCTGGAGTGGAACCCTGTGTTTGCAACCGGTTTTTATGTTCAAAAATCGGAGGATGAGAGATTCCGCCCGTTCTCTTACACATTCAAGAAGGATGATGTGTGGGATCTGCGAACAACACCATTTGCCAATGACCGCATTACGGAGATGGCACTGGCATCCCTCGATGAGATGGAACTGGGAAATGATGATACCCCAGACCTGCTGACCCTGACATATTATGCTGGCAATTTCAAACATACCCCTAACACCGTTTGGTCACTTGAGCAGCAGGATATATATGTACGTCTGGACCAGAACATAGCGGAGCTGTTACAATCCATAACAGCCAAAATCGGGTTGGACAATGTCTTATTCTTTCTCACATCAACCGGTTATGTAGAAAACAGCGTGCCTGAACTGGGTGGAACCAGGATCCCCACAGGACAGGTAAGCATGGAGCGTACAGCTGCTCTGCTCAACCTGTACCTTTCAGCTAAGTACGGTAGTGGGAACTACATCAAGACATTCTACCGCAACCATTTGTACCTGGACCACGAGTTCATTGAAGACCAAGGACTTACTCTACATGAGATACTTGAAAGCAGCGTTGACCTACTGGTGCAGGTAAGTGGAATCAGGAACGTATTGCTTATGCGTGACCTTATGTCCACCATTCCTGATATGGAGGCTGTACGTAAACGCAACGGACTCAACACCGCATACTCAGGTGACATAATCATTGAAGCCATTCCGGGATGGGGAATATCTGATGAAAAGAGCGGAACGGTACTCTACCGGAAACCGATAGCAAAACCTTTCCCCATGATACTCTATGGCAACGGAATACGTGCCGAGGTAAATCACGAGCCGGTTTCAGTAAGCGTACTTGCTCCAACCATTGCCGACATCGCCCGCTGCGATGCTCCAAATGCCAGTTACGCGCTTCCACTTCAAAATCTCAAATAAGGGCACAAAAGGGACGGTTCTTTTTGTGCCCCTATAACCCGCCGGATGGCAATTCTCAATTTTCAATTTTCAATTCTCAATTTTCTTTTACTACCTTTGCGCCAAATTATAAAAAATGGAGAAAAAGTATATAAGCCTTACTTATGACCTGATGCTCAAAGACGCAGACGGCAAGTTATACAAGTATGAGAGCGCCACACGCGAGCGTCCGTTTATATTCATCACAGGCATAGGCTATGCCCTTGACCTTTTTGAGAGCAACGTAGGCTCACTTGCAGTAGGTGAGAGTTTTGAGTTTGAGGTTCCTGCTGACAAAGCGTACGGTGAATACAGCAAGGAGAATGTCCTGGAGCTTGACAAAGGCATATTCCTGCGCGACGGAGTGTTTGACGATGAGCACGTGAAAGTGGGTGCGATAATCCCCTTGAGCGATGGCCAACAGACATTCAATGCAACCGTTACCAACATAACAGATGATAAAGTTACCGTTGACCTCAATCACCCCTTAGCCGGTGAGGACCTCACCTTCAAGGGCATAATACTTGAATCACGCCCCGCCACTCAAGAGGAGATAGATGCCATCCTGCACCCCAAATGCAAGGGTTGCAGCGGCGGTTGTTCAAACGGCGAATGCGGCAGTGGTGACTGCAATTGCGACGGCGACTGCAAAAAATAAATAGACATGAATACGTTGGGCCAAATCCTTACCCTGACCACATTCGGCGAGAGCCACGGTCCCGCCATAGGTGGTGTGCTTGACGGTTTCCCTGCAGGAATAACCGTTGACACCGATTATGTACGCCAGTGCATGCAGCGCCGCCGTCCCGGACAGAGCACCGTGACTACCGGCCGTCAGGAGAAGGATGAGGTTGAGTTCCTGTCAGGCCTGCTTGACGGAGTATCAACAGGAGCGCCCATAGCATTTATCATAAGGAATAATGACCAGCACTCATCTGATTATGATGAGCTCAAGGATCTGTTCCGCCCGTCACATGCTGATTATGCATGGGAACAGCGCTACGGAATACGTGACTGGCGTGGTGGCGGGCGCTCATCCGCCCGTGTTACCGCCCCTATATGCGTAGCCGGCGCTTTGGCAGCATTAGCTTTCAGGAAACTGCTGCCTGAACTGCAAATCAACGCATTTACATCACAGATAGGCCCCTACTCCACAGATTCCGCCAGGGATATGGATTATGCTGATTTTGCCATTGACAGCAATCCTGTAAGATGCCCTGACCAGGAACTGGCTGCAAAGATGGAGGAGTACATCCATGAACTGCGCAAGGAGCAGGATTCTACCGGAGGATGCGTAACATGCATAGTCCGCGGTCTGCCCGCAGGCATAGGCAACCCTGTATTTGACAAGCTGGAAGCATCACTGGCCAAAGCCATGCTGGGCATAAACGCATGCAAGGGATTTGAATACGGTGACGGTTTCCAATCCGCATCACAGCGCGGCTCTGAACACAATGACGCCATGCGCATGGAGAACGGACAGGTTACGATGTTGTCAAATCACAGCGGAGGCATACAGGGAGGCATAAGCAACGGGCAGCCCATAAGGTTCCGCGTAGCATTCAAGCCCACTCCTACCATAGGCCAGGAGCAGTACACTGTTACACGCTCAGGTGAGAATACTACTGTGGCTGCAAAGGGCCGTCATGACCCCTGTGTGGTACCTCGTGCAGTACCTGTAGTTGAGGCACTCACTGCACTGGTTCTGCTTGACCAGTGGCTTGCCTCAGGAAAATAATCAGAGAAGAGTTTCAAACCTGTCTGCAAACTCCTGCATGGAGTGCATAAGCATGACAGGGCCTTCAGCCTGGAGGATCTCATCCTCCAGCGGACCGGTGTTTACTGCAATGGTATCTATTCCGGCAGCTACGCCTGCACGTATTCCAAGTGGCGCATTCTCCACAACCACTGCCTCACCTGCCGACACACCGGCTATACTCAACCCTTTCAGATAAGGATCAGGATAGGGTTTACCGCGAGTCACCTCAAAGGCTGTAACCATACGCTCACGTGTAATGTAACCTTCAAAATCCCTCTGTACCCTCTCAATAAGGTTTTTCTGCCCAGAGCCTGTTACTATCAGGATCTTCAGTCCAGCTGCTGCAGCCTTGCGGAACACCTCAAGCGCTCCCGGCATGACACGTGCCTCCGGCATGGAGCGGAACAATGATGCCTTATAGTTATAAATGTCATCTATCTCACTCGGTGTTGCTTCATATCCACGGTCACGCAGGCTGATGCGCACTACGGTATCATGGCCGGTTGCCCCCTCATTCATATAGACATCATGAGGAGACATATACATACCGAACTTTTCCATAGCCTGACTCCAAGCTTTGGAATGGTTGGGCATGGAATCATACAAAACGCCATCCATGTCAAACAGGATGGCGCTTTTATTACGGAGTGAAAATGACATTCCCTAAATCTTAATTTACTTGTTTATCCTGGAGAGAATCTTTTTTGATTCCTCCTCATATCCGGGTTTGTTAAGCAGGGCAAACATATTCTTCTTATATGCCTCCACACCTGGCTGGTTGAAGGGATTTACCCCTAGCACATAACCGCTTATGCCACAGCCCTTCTCAAACATATAGATAAGCTGGCCTATCCAGTATTCAGTCAATTCAGGAACGATGATGCGCATATTGGGCACACCGCCATCCACATGAGCTAACCGCGTTCCCAACTCAGCCATCTTATTGACCTCATCTACATGCTTGCCGGCTAGGAAGTTCAGCCCATCCAGATTCTCATCATCAGAAGGGACAAGAACGGAATGCTTAACCTTGTCAACAGAGATGACCGTCTCAAATATTGTGCGCTCGCCCTCCTGGATCCATTGGCCCATGGAGTGAAGGTCTGTTGAAAGGTCAACTGAAGCAGGGAATATACCCTTTCCCTCCTTACCTTCAGACTCTCCGTAGAGCTGTTTCCACCACTCGCTCAGATAGTGGAGCTTGGGCTGATAGTTAGCCAGAATCTCTATCTTCTTACCGCTGCGATACAGTGCATTGCGTGCAGCTGCATACTGTGCTGACGGATTATCTTCAAATGGAGTTGAGCTGGTGGTCAATGCCTCCATATCGGCAGCACCCCTTAAAAGCTGACGGATGTCAAATCCGGCTACAGCTATCGGAAGCAGACCTACAGGAGTGAGGACAGAGAAACGTCCGCCCACATTATCTGGTATGATGAAACTGCGATACCCCTCCTTATCTGCACATATACGGGCTGCACCGCGCTTGGCATCAGTAATGGCAACAATAACCTTACGGGCCATCTCCTTACCACGCTGATCCTCGCACTGCTTCTTGAGCAGGCGGAATGCCAAAGCAGTCTCAGTAGTAGTACCTGACTTGGAGATGTTTATAATGCCGAACTTTTTATTCCTGATATACTCAGCAAGTTCAAACAGATAATCTTCACTTATATTTTGACCGGCAAATATTATCTGCGGATTCTTGCCGTCCAGAATAGACTGACTGAAAGAATTGCTGAGAGCCTCTATGACAGCACGTGAACCAAGATAGCTACCGCCAATACCTGCCACAATAACCACTTCACAGTTTTCACGCAGAACCTTAGCAGTATCCTCAATGGCATCAATAAGACCGCTATCACTCTTTGAGGCCAGATTCATCCATCCAATAAAGTCATTGCCTGCTCCACTACCGTTCTCCAATTTGAGAATGGCATCTTTCACCTGGGGCTCAAGCGCCTTAATCTCACTCTGCGGAATGAAATCAAGAATCCGTGAAATATCAATCTTAATCATAGTCCTTTAGAATCAGTTTCTATTTGAATGAATCCGTAAGCAGTTTTATCTCTATTACCGGCGATATATGTTCATACAGAATATTATACATGGCATCAAGAATAGGCATATTAACCCGATAATGCTCATTTATCTCCTTCATACACTTGGTGCCGTAGTAACCCTCTGCTATCATCTCCATCTCAAGCTGGGCAGCCTTGACAGAATAACCTTTACCAACCATGGTTCCGAACACACGGTTACGGCTGAAATTTGAATAACCGGTAACCAGCAGGTCTCCCAGATATACCGAGTCATTCACTGCGCGGCTAGGCATGGGGCGGGCCGTAGCAAGGAAGCCGTTCATCTCCTGAATGGCATTTGACATAAGTACAGCCTGGAAGTTATCACCGTATTTGAGTCCGCTGCATATACCTGCTGCAATGGCATAGACATTCTTAAGGACAGAGCTGAACTCTATTCCGGCCACATCCTCTGATACCGATGTCTTGACGTATGAATTGGTAAGTTTACGTGCTATAGCCTGTGCATTCTCCAACTCCTGACATCCCACTGTAAGATATGACAGACGCTCCAGAGCCACCTCCTCAGCATGACACGGACCAGCCACCACAGCAATATTCTCTACAGGGACACCGTAAAAACGATGGAAATAGTCTGACATAAGCAGGTTGTCATCAGGCACTATACCCTTGATTGCAGAAACCACGAACTTATCCTTAAGCTTGACCTTAAGTTTCTTCATGTGACTCTTGAAGTAAGGTGACGGAGTCACGAACACCAGCACCTCAGAGTTATTCACAATCTGGTTTATGTCCGATGAGAAATTGATGCGGTTAACATCAAACTGCACACCTGAAAGGTATGCCGGATTGTGTCCCAAACGCTTAAAATCAGCAATACGGTCATCACGACGGATGTACCAGTTTATGGAATCCTCAGTTGACAGCAGTATCTTGGCTATTGCTGTTGCCCAGCTGCCGCCACCCATAATTGCCAGTTTTCCCTGTGGAATTGCCATAACTCTATATATTTTTAGTCTTTGCTTTCAGGTTTCATCTGCGGGAAGAACAGCACCTCCTGAATAGCCTGCTGTCCGGTCATAAGCATAACCAGACGGTCTATGCCGATGCCTATACCGCTTGTGGGAGGCATACCGTACTCCAGTGCACGCACAAAGTCCTGATCAATGAACATAGCCTCGTCATCACCCTTCTGGCTAAGACGCAGCTGATCCTGAAAACGCTCATACTGATCAATGGGATCATTGAGCTCGCTATATGCATTGGCCAGCTCCTTGCCGTTCACCATCAGCTCAAAACGCTCGGTAAGACCGGGCTTGCTGCGGTGCATCTTGGTAAGGGGTGACATCTCTACCGGATAGTCAGTGATGAATGTAGGCTGTATGAAAGTACCCTCACAGGTCTCGCCGAATATCTCGTCAATGAGCTTACCCTTGCCCATTGAGGGTGTTACCTCAACGCCACATTTCTTGGCAACCTCACGCATCTCTTCCTCACTCATGCCCTCCAGGTCATATCCTGTCTTCTCCTTGATAGCCTCAAGGATAGGCAGACGGCGGTAGGGAGCCTTGAAATCAACCTCGTTCTCACCTACCATAACCTTTGTGGTACCGTTGGTCTCTATTGCGATCTTCTCAAGCAGTTTCTCCGTGAAATCCATCATCCAGTTGTAGTCCTTGTAAGCCACATAAAGCTCCATACAAGTAAACTCAGGATTATGGGTGCGGTCCATACCCTCGTTACGGAAATTCTTGCCAATCTCGTAAACACCTTCAAAACCGCCTACGATAAGACGCTTCAGATAGAGCTCGGTTGCGATACGGCAGTAGAGGTCTATGTCAAGGGTATTATGGTGTGTGATGAACGGACGTGCGCTGGCACCTCCGGGGATGGACTGCAATATCGGGGTCTCAACCTCAGTGTAACCGGCCTCGTCAAGAACTGAACGCAGAGTGCGGATAACCTTGGTACGCTTGAGGAATGTCTCCTTTACGCCCTCGTTAACCACCAGGTCAACATAACGCATGCGGTAACGCAGGTCAGGATCATCAAACTTATCATATGCCACACCGTCCTTATACTTCACGATAGGCAGCGGACGCAGTGACTTGGAGAGCACCGTGAGTTTCTTTGCGTGAATTGTAATCTCACCCATCTGTGTGCGGAATACAAAACCTTCAATGCCGATGAAATCACCAATGTCAAGAAGTTTCTTGAAGACCTTGTTGTACATCTCTTTGTCCTCCTCATCGGGACAGATGTCATCACGGGTGATATAGACCTGAATACGGCCTGTTGAATCCATCAACTCTATGAACGATGCCTTGCCCATGATACGGCGGCTCATCATACGGCCTGCTACGCATACCTGACGGGGCTCTGCATCATCTTTGAAATTCTCCTTTATCTCAGCGGCAAAAGCGTTTGTGGGATACATTGCTGCGGGGTACGGATCGATACCCATAGCACGCAACTCCTTCAAACTCTCTCTCCTGAATTGTTCCTGATCGCTTAATTCCATTTGTTTATCTTATTTCAACCTGCAAAGATACTAAAAAATATCCTGCTATTTTTATAGATCGCAGTTCTTTAGTGGAATTTTGGGGTATCAGTATCTGAAACTACGCGCTTCGCGCTATCCCTCCCACTGCTTCGCAGCGGGCCCCTCCCGTTCAGAACTACGTTCTAGACCTCCTCCTCGTTCGGTAGAGTAAGCAAGCTTCCTCTACTCTCTCTTCGTTCGTCGGTTCACAAGCCCACGGGCGGCCATGGTTTCTGATACCGATACCCCAAAATTCTCACTAAAGAACAGCTAATGCAGAATTCAGAGCATATCAATTTTTAAGGGTATGATTCTTTTTCCCTTTGCAGGAGCGGAACTATCGGATTGGGGAGCATCAGTGAAGAGGCGTAAGCGAAGCCCCTTGGAGGATCCCGTTAAGAACGGCGCATGTTTGAGGCATGTTAGGCCCCATAGGGGACTAAAAATGCCGAGTTCGACGTTTAGGGTCCGGAAAGGAGGCTGAGTAGCCTCGGAACGTTGTCTCCCCAATCTGATAGTTCCGCGGAGGTATAAAAAGAACCCTCACCGGTTGGCAAGGATTCTTAAACTAGTTAATGGAATTTTTTATTTACCGCCAAACATGTTGAATATGGTGGCAAGTGATGACAGGGTGTTTGTTACACCGGCTGTAGTCTCAGAGATAGCCTGAACAGTATTGGCAACATTGTTGCTTGCGGTAGTAGCAGTCTGCTGAACCTGCTGACCCTGCTTGGACTGGGCAGCGGCAGCCAGACCGGCAGCTGCGATAGCAGTCAGGTCAGTACCCTGTACAAGACCCTGAAGAGTGCTGGTAACAGGATTAGAGGTCTGCTGTGTTACAAGATTGTTTGAACCCAAGATAAGACCTGCGGCAAAATCTCCGTAGAACTTACTCTTGTCATCAACATTCTTAAGTCCCTGAATACCGTTTACAAGCTGAGCCATGCTGACAACATTGTTCAGGTTAGCCAGATCAACCTTTCCGTCTGTCTTGTACTGAGAGTAAAGGCTTTTAAGAGCGGCACCTGATGTCTGTCCGTTAACAGAACCGTCAGAGTTGCCTCCAATACCTAACACGCCGCATGATACAGTGCACGCCAGAAGTGCAGCTACTGCAACAAAACAAAAAATCTTTCTCATAGTCTTTTTTATGTTTAAAAAATAATGTTATTTCATTATCATAGTAGCTCCACTGGGCTGAATCTCAAACTGATAAGGCTTCTTGGTCTTGAGCTTGAGAGTACTCAGTGACGGCTCCTTGGTTTTCTTGTCATCTGTATAAAACTTAACCTCACCATCACCCAAGAATGAGAGGTCTATCTTAGACTTGATAACCTCACCGGTTGCGTTCAGACCAGCCACGAACCAACGACCGTCGGTGCTCTTGCGAGCCAGTATAACGTACTTGCCGGGATAACCGTCCAGGAAGCGTGTCTCAGTCCATGTAGTGGGAGCATCACGCAGCCAATCCATGCAGATCTTAGGAGCATCCTCCAGGTTGTTGGGGCAGATGGCTATGTTCTGAATGGGATTCTGGAAAATGACCTCAGTTGCAATCTGGAATATGGGAGTGGTCTTGAGCTGTGATCCGCGCCCGCTGTTCTGCTTGTTCAGTATGCGGTTCATGAAGCAGCCTCCAAACTCCATGCAGCCCACGGTGTTACGGATAAAGGGATGCAGGGTAGCCTTAAATGCCTCCTCATCACATGAGCCCTGTCCAAAATACATGTTCTCCGATGCAAGCACAGCCTCAGATCCTACGTAGTTGGGATACATTCTCTCCCATCCGCGAGGCAGTGTGCAGCCGTGGAATATGCACATGATTCCGTGGTCATTGGCATCAGAAAGCACCTCCTCATAAAGACGGATGGTCTCCTGCTTGTCACCGCCCCAGAAATCAACCTTGATTCCCTTGCAGCCCACCTTCTCTAGCCAAGCCATCTCCTGCTTGCGTATGATAGAGTTATCCATACGGTTGATGGGACTCTGTACTATATCATTCCAGTAACCGCTTGAACTGTACCACAGGAATACATCCACTTTCTTTGAATTGGCGTACTTGATGAGCTGCTCCATGCGCTCATAGCCAATGTTCTCATCCCAACCTGCATCAATCAGGATATACTCCCAACCCATAGCGCTTGCCAGATCTATGAACTTGACCTGATCATCCCAGTTGCATGATGCATCTTGCCATACAATCCAGCTCCAGGTACTGCGGCCATACTTATAATCGTGATGAGCCTCATAAAGCGGTTCAACGTAATCCCACATCACAGTAGTCTCAACTATTGGCTTAAGGTCAGCACCCACGGTAATGGTACGCCAAGGAGTTGAACCCGGCAGACGCATGGCAGGGCAAACAGTACCTATACCATTGTTCTCATCGGGCATAGGGAACTCTATCTTGTAGGTGTTATCCTTGCAGTCACCCAGACGTGAACCGCAGTAGCTGCTGCTTACACCGGTTTCGCAAAGCAGCACCCAACCGTTCTGTCCTACATGGAACAGGCCAGGGAATGTGTAGCCGTGACCATACTGTGAACGTACGTTCATCTGGCCATCATTGGAATAGCCCTCCTCATAGCTGGGCTTACTGCGCTGCCAGCCTATCATGGCGTCACTCTGCGGAGTGAGGAATGTGGTTGTGCCGTCAGGGAAACGGAATCCGGTATTCTCAAACAGCACACGGGTGCTTGCACGCTGGCGAGGCTTAGGTATATTGTAACGTATTGCAATATCATTGTTACTCACGCGGAACTCAAACTCTATAGTCTCACGTGCAGCATTCCTCAACACGATTACTGCAGCGTTATATGCATGGCTCACATGAGCGGTTTTTATACGGTCTATGGTATAATCCACATTAGAACTTTCAGTACGGCACTCTACAAGGCTCAAGTTCTTGGTGAAATCACCGTTTCCTGCCTCACGTCCCTGAGGCAGCCCCTCAAGTGTAGGTTTTGAACCCAGATCAAGCATGATACCTATCGGCGAATCCTCAAGCATCTGTTTTCCGTCATACTTGACAGAATAAACGGGACTGTCAGTTTCAGTAAGATTAAATGAAACGACAAGGCGGCCGTCAGGACTCTTGAGATCAGATACGGCACTCTCCTGCGCCTGAGCCATCAGGCCCAAAGCCACGAAAGCAAAACATAAAAATAGTTTTTTCATAACAGTTAGTGTAAGTTTTCAAATATTATTCAGCGTAATTCTCAATCAAATTATCATAGCACACGGAAACACAGACGCAGAGTTACCTGCGGATAAATGGGATACTTGTCAACATAGTCCAGAATCTCCTCTGCATCACTTCCAAAAGAGTCACCTACTGACTTCAATTCCATCTCTTGATTCTGACAACGTATAGATGAATTGTGGTAAACCATAGCACCTGCTTCCAATTGCAATCCCAACCTACCGTTAGGGACGCAACGACCTATCCCAAAGCCCAGATAATACTTTAAAGGATCCATCTTGAAATCAGCAAGCATATGTCCGTGTCCGTCTTTTTCAAATAAGGCGTATTCCTTTCCGCTTATCGTAGCAAGTATAAGTTCCCTCTTGCCATCAGGCCTGTTCGGGTCCGGCACTTTTTTATTAAGTTCAGCCAAGGCCGCCCAATCATTATCATTGACATTTCCACTGATTTCAATAAACGGGTCATCCTGATGTGCAGAAGGCGTGTAATAGACGCCACCTGCAAAATAGAACCGCCCCGAAGCGACAGGATACCAGTTCAGCATAGCTTTAATGTTGGCCATACCCATCTGCACCCCGGCATTGACTATAGCTTTATCCTGAAATTTGTATTGGAAATGCATTGTATTGTCATACTCCTCCTGGGTCTGACGAAAATCCTTTGTATCAATTTGGATATCAGTATATAACAGATTACCTGGAGGCATCAGGTTGTAACCGGCCTTAAGAACAAGATGTTTCTGTATAGGCATTGCTATCTCAACGCCCAAACCGTGCAATCCGGCCTCTGCTCCTATTGAAATATGGCGGAATGCCTCCATATTGTACTGGGCAGATGCGTTGAAACAGGTCATACCTGTCACAAACAATGCCAAGAATGCTTTCCTCATCTTTATCCGATACTGTTTTGCCTCATTATTATATGTGCAAAAATAATCCATTATTATTCTGCATGAAAATAATTCACAAAATAATTGCTTAACTTCGCGTCCGCATTGGCCCCGTAGCTCAGTTGAATAGAGCGTCAGATTCCGGTTCTGCAGGTCTTGGGTTTGAGTCCCAACGGGGTCACAAATAGGCGATCGCTATAGCGACCGCCATTTTTTATGACCCCGTTGGGACTTAGGGCCTGGACTACGCCAGGCCCTATAAACCTTTTTTTAGTTCACTCCGTGAACAGGCTCCCTATGGGAGCTTGGCGGCCCTCCGGGACCGCGGTCTCTTTACCACTCTATGGGAGTCTGTCCGTGTTGTATGAGCCATTCGTTGGCCAGGCTGAAGTGATGGTTGCCGAAGAAGCCGTTATAGGCTGACAGAGGGGATGGATGGGCGGAACTGAGCACAAGATGACGGCTGCGGTCTATTACAGCACCTTTTTTCTTGGCATAACTACCCCATAGGATGAATACAAGCCCGTCACGCGATGCATTGAGTTCCCTGATGACAGCATCCGTAAACTCCTCCCAGCCGCGGCCCTGATGAGAACCCGCCTGTCCGGCACGGACTGTCAGAGTAGCATTCAGAAGCAACACCCCTTGGCGTGCCCATCTGGTAAGGTCACCACTCACAGGGACCGGTTTTCCTATATCATCACTTATCTCCTTGAAAATGTTACGCAGTGAAGGCGGGAACGGCACCCCGTCATTCACGGAGAAACAGAGTCCATGCGCCTGTCCGGGCTCGTGATACGGATCCTGTCCTATTATCACAACCTTTACCTTATCAAAAGGACACAGGTCGAAGGCGTTGAAAATAAAACGTCCCGGAGGATAGACCGTACCACGAGAATACTCCTCACGTACAAAATCCGTCAGGTTCCTGAAGTAGGGCTTGTCAAACTCCGATTGCAGCCTCTCCTTCCAACTTTGGTCTATCCTTACTTCCATAATAGTTCCAATTGAAAATTGAAAATTGAAAATTGAGAATTGACCATACGGTGCGTAGCATTATACGCAGGTCCTGCGTATTAATTTTCAATTTTCAATTCTCAATTTTCAATTTTATATTAGTTGTATGCCGGCGGCAGCACATTTAGCACGCATATCTTCCGGCCATATGCTGGCCTGAATCTCGCCGATATGAGCCTTCTGCAGGAACAGCATGCACAGACGTGACTGGCCTATACCGCCACCTATTGACAGGGGTAGTTCATCGGCAAGCAGTTTCTTGTGGAAATAAAGCTCCTTGCGCTCCTGCTTGCCGCAAAGGTCAAGCTGACGCAGCAATGACTCCTTATCTACGCGAATACCCATTGATGAGAGTTCCATGGCACGTCCCAGTATGGGATTCCAAACAAGAAGGTCACCGTTAAGTCCCAGGAAGCCATCCTCATTCGGAGTAGTCCAGTCATCATAATCCGGGGCACGAAGGTCATGCTCCTGACCATCACCCAATTTACCGCCAATACCCATAATGAATACTGCACCATGTTCGCGGCAGATGGCATCCTCACGCTCCTTGGGAGTCTTGCCGGGATAAAGTTTTCTGAGTTCCTCAGAGTGGATAAAGAACACCTCTCGAGCCAGGAACGGTTCCAACTGAGGATACGTTTCATTTATAAGATACTCCGTCCTGAGCATTGCCGAGTATATTTTACGTACAATACGTTTCAGGAAATCTATATTACGGTCATCGGCTGTAATGACGCGTTCCCAATCCCACTGATCAACATAGAGGGAATGCAGGTTACCCAGGCTCTCATCTGCACGGATGGCGTTCATATCGGTATAAATGCCATATCCGGGCTTTACATCATACTCTGCCAACGTAAGGCGTTTCCACTTGGCAAGTGAATGCACCACCTCTGCCTTAGCCTCACCTAAATCCTTTATAGGAAACGTCACGGCACGTTCCACACCGTTAAGGTCATCATTTATGCCCATGCCTTTGAGCACAAACAGCGGAGCCGTAACACGACGCAACTGTAGGCCTGTGGAGAGATTCTGCTGAAAGAACTCTTTGATAAGTTTGATACCCTGCTCTGTCTGTCTCATTGACATCAGAGGCTTGTAGTTCTGAGGAATAATCAGATAACTCATATTATTTGGTTTTATTTATCGTCATACCAGTTCACGTAACTGTTGTAGCTTGAACGCTTCTTGACCTTCAACAGGTCAGACAGCATGCTCGAGTTAGCCTTTAAGGTAAAATTATATGATGTATATGGTTTCAACACCATGCTGCACGACATATTGAAACAGTGCAAGTCACGTGTTACACTCATAGTCGTAGTGGTAAACTCATGATAGGTGAAATCCCATCCAGACGAGAAGTTTATATTCCACTTGTTAGTGAGTTTCATGTTACCGGACATATTCATACTATGCGTGAATTTCCAAGGATAACGCATACGTTTAGCATCTATTTGCGCCTGAGTGTTTTCTCTCATGCTGATACCGTATGATATGGAAAAAGACCACGGCAGGGAATACTCCACATAACCGTCTTCATCAACCTCTGCAGCTTTGCTTCTCGGTCCCTTTCCTTTACCTGGAGCAGACTGGGTACTTGCGTAATATGTCCTGTCCGCATTGGGATTCTCATCAAAATCCTCATCATCTTCATCTGCATCACGATTACGGTGAAATAACTTGTTCCACTTATTCTGCCAGTCATGCAGAGTGTTGTTATTGAATGTATATGACCAGTTCTGACTCATGCCCTGGAAACGTCCGAATCGTCCGTATGAATACTCGGTCCTGTCACCTACGATAACACGTCCCTGCTCATTGAACTCATACGCGTATGTAGCCCACGTGGCATTCAGACTGAAAGTATAGTTTTTGGTAAGTTTAAGTCTCAATCTGGTATTAAGATTACTCCAAGGTTTGGTGCGGGCAGCAAAATTATAAGACATTGACGCTCCCAGTTCATCAATGATGGGAATCTTCCTCTCGCCGGTGCTGTCCCTGTCACTGCGCACCTTCATCTCAATGTTATTACTTATACTCATGGAGATGGTCCCCGATTTTCCTTTTCCCGGAACGCCATACAGAGAGCCCGAATACGGAGAATACTCGACAGTGTGGAATTCACCGTTCTTATCAGTATAAGAATACGTGTCATAGTAACCATATCGGGAGTCACCGAAATCAGGCGACATGCTGTAACTCACAGAAGGGGTGAACACATGGCGTGTCATGATCAGCTTGTCACCAAACAGTTTAATCCACAGGCGGGACGGCTGATAGAATCCATACAGCTTGGTGTTGGCGCTCACGCTCAGGTTGTAGTTATACACGCGATTGAACCCGTATATCGTATCTCTTGCAACCTTTTGTTTAGAATCATCCCAGGACTGCATCACTTTGTAAGTGTACCATCTGGAGTTATAATTGAAAGAAGGAGTTATGTTTATACTCTTGAATATCTGAAATGTTGCGCTCACCGGGATTGAATGCTTCATGCCGTTTCTCCAATCTTTGACAAGACTCTTATCAAACAGTTCGTTTTCCTTGGTTGAAATGCTGTTGCTTAATGAACCGGAATATGTAAATGATATCTTTTCATACCATTTTTCAGAACCGGCGGCCTTCTTCTTTTTGAAAGGATATATACGCTGCAGGCTTAGACTAAGAGAGGGAAAACTGAGAGAGATGGTTGAATCACGCATATTCTGTGACATGTTCATTGAACTGGAAAGTGACAGACCAATTGATGGGAAATTGCGTGAATAGCTTACACTTGATGTCCTGGTACTTTGCGATGTCAAAGACGGATTGTACAGACTGCTCAAATTTGAGCGTTCATAACTTGAAGTGGCAAAGTTTACACTGGCCGAGAAGTTCTGGTAGGGATTGGCCTTTGGATCCTGCCTGTGCGTCCATCGAACCTTAAAGCTCTTTGTAACAGAATAATCAGGCAAGCCTTTGTCTCCAAGTTTTGTAGTCAAAGAACTGGCATAGACATTTCCTGAATACTTATATCTCTTCTTGTATTTGCTTTCTCCGGAAAGGCCCCAGGATCCCTTGGTAAAGATCTCTCCCAAAACCTTAAGGTCAAAATAGTCAGACAGGGCAAAATAATAGCCACCATCCTTAAGATAGAAACCGCGTTCCATCTCATCACCGTAAGTGGGAAATATGATTCCGGAAGAGTATTCACCTTCAAGGAATGGAAAGAAGCCGAATGGCACGAACAACGGCAAAGGTACACCCATGACCTCAAGATACGCAGGACCGAAAATAACATCCCGTCCCGGACGGACTTTTGCACGCGTTATACGCAAATTGAAATGCGGATCATCATGTTGGTCACAAGTGGTATATACACCGTCAGCAATATAATACTCACCTTCAGGCCCTTTCTTGGCCTCATTACTGGTCATGTATCCTTCACCCTGTTGTGTGATGATCTCGTTGATGTAACCTTTTTCAGTCTTGAAGTTATAACTGATATGATTTGACTCGTAAGGCGTATCCCCATCTATAAAAACAGGTGTACCCTCCCATGTTCCCGAAGAATCGCGGACACCGTCAGCATAGACAAGACTGCTGTCCATCTGCATTTTTATGATAGCCGCAGTCAGTACTACATCCTGATAATTAACCTTTCCGTTGCCATATAGTGATGCATAGCCGCCATAATTCCATACCATGGAGTCATTTGATTCATAAATAACAGGATCATCCAATGCATTATTCCTGCGTGGAGGGACAGAATCAGATTTAGCAACAACGGATGTATCAGGTAATACAGCAAGCGAATCCGCAACAGTCGTAATCCGGAGAGAATCCGTGGACAAACTTTGTACTGTATGGACAGTATCATCCCCAACAACAGAATCGGCATAGGCTTGAGCCGATGCATTTCCAGCCGGGAAAAGCAATCCGAGAAGTATCGGAATCCACGTTTTTCTGATTATTTCCGCCACTTGCTTATGAGCATTCTTTTTATCAAACTGCAAAATTATCTATAAAAGCTCATAAAAACGCACACGCGGAGGTGTTTTCTAAATTTTTTTATAAAACAAATATTGTGCGAACTCACAATAACAGTTTGCACCACCCGTTGAAAATCTCAACTCCTTCCTGACCGAATTTGGCAAGACTTTTTTCAGCCTGTTGTACAGTCTTCTCCTCCTCAGGATAGGTCTTACTGAAGAACTTGTCGGCAAAACAGACAATCTTCTCCTCGATTGAGACCGGTATCATATCCCTATGGGGTAATGGCAGATCCCTTTCCAATATCTGCTTAAGTGTCAGTCCCGTACCAGTGTGACGCTCTGCCACCAACGCATGACGCGGCAACCCCTCACTGCGGAGCAGATCCGCACCCAGGTAACCGTGACACAGGTAATGATACTTGCCGAAACAATGTATGGGCGGCGCATCCGTAAGAAAGATTCCAATATCATGAAGCATTGCGGCTTCTTCTACGAAACCGCGGTCGGCCCCCAACTCCGGATGGGCGTCAACAATGGCCAAAGCCTTACGTGCAACAAGCTTGCTATGAATCAAAAGCAGCGATTTCAACGGAGGATTGTCAGAGTAATATTTGTCTATCACCCCCATCCACAGGCTCTCATTTCCAACACTCATCGTACCGGAGCAATGACAAAACTATATGAATAGTCTCCATAATGGAGCTTATACTGTTCAAGCGGTGTTGCACCCCAGCTGTTTACGCAGGCCAAGCCATACTGTGCCTTGTCAATATGCACAACGGTATAAGGACGCGGAGTCAGATCACCTGCATGTACGTTATGCTTCTGCGGACCCTCGTCCAGATCAGCAGTGGTATAGTTGAGTGATGACATGCTCAGAGGAGCGTCACTGTAGAACTCCAGACCCAGACCGTCGGCGTTTGTAACACGCCACCAGCGCACATCGGTCTTGTTGCCGTTCTCCTGCGGACGAATGTAGGGGAAATACTGGTCAGCTACCGTGCTCTTGTAAACACCCAGGAACTGCGAGCTGTTACGGTCAGAGTAGTTCTCAACGGGGCCGCGACCGTAGAACTCAACCTGATCAAACTCCTTGGCCATGTTCATGGTCATGCCGAACTTGAACAGGTCAGGCATACCCTGCTGACGCGGTCCGCGCTGGCCCTGACGCTGCGGAGCAGCCTGAACCATAGCCTGTGCAGCCTCCTCCGGGCGGGTTATCATCTTCTGGGTTACATGCATAATGCCTTCACGGTCCAGCACATACTCCAGCTCAAGCGATGCGTAGAGCTGCTCTATCTCATATCTTACGTTAACCTTACCCAGACCATCCTCAACCTTGCACTCAAAAGCGGTGCGTCTCAAGTTAGGATTGCGCCATGCCTGCATACGTGTGTGCAGGTTTGCTCCATAGTCATTATCAGTAGGAGCGCGCCAGAAATCACTCTTGAGCTGACTGCCGTTTTGTGTCATCTGCTTGCCGTCAACATCAATATAGTCAATCCAACCTGTGTTCTTATTGAATGTGTAAACCACTCCTGCAGCTTCAAGCTTGACATATGCCACTGCCTCATCAATTTTCACGTTTTCACCGGTGGTTTTTGTATCAGCGACAGTCTCTGCAGCTATTATAGGGAATGAATAGTCTGTAACTTGAATCTGATTACGGGCAACAATGAAATCCTTATCAAGAAGAGCCGTAGCCTCTTTCAGCTTAAACTCAACGCCCACCAGAATCTCCGCACCTGTACGTGGAGAACTTTTAATAGCCTTTGCAATGCCAGGCACCGTTACCTTTACCCGTTGCTGGGCAGCAATCTTTGGCAATTTGAATTCAACGCGCGAACCCTCCAGCTCCACGCCGTTCACCAAAACAAAAGACTCCATCCTGTATGCCGACAGGTCAGTATAGAAATTCTCATTATATATCTCTATCTGGCCCTTACGGATATCAACCGGAGTAACCCAGATGTTCTGATAGAAATACTGCACCTCATATGCATGCGGATTCCAGCGACGGTCAGGTGCAATCAGTCCGTTACAGTTGAAATTCTGGTCCGATACAGGATAGCGGCCATCATCACCACCGTACATGAAAATCTCCTTTCCATCGGCATTTTTGCCATAAACAGCCTGGTCAACAAAGTCCCAGATAAAGCCACCCTGAACCGAACGGTTGGCGCGGATAATATCCCAATATTCCTTGAATCCGCCCTCAGAGTTACCCATGGCATGGGCATACTCACACTCAATCATAGGGCGCGGGTCATTGCCGCGCTCATGACGTTCCATAGCACCGTAATCGGCATACATCGGGCAATGGATATCACAATGGTCCGGAGAACCTGTAGCACCTTCATACTGTACAGGACGGGTCTTGTCATACTCCTTGATCCACTTGTAGCATGTAACAAAGTTCTGGCCGTCACCATCCTCATTACCCATTGACCATACAATGATTGAAGGGTGATTCTTATATGTTATTACATTTGATTTGTTACGCTCCAGATGAGCCAGCTCATACTCAGGATTGCGGGCCAGCGGGCTGGGACCGTACATCATGCCGTGTCCCTCAACATTGGCCTCTGCCACAAGGTAAATGCCGTATTCATCACAGAGGTCATACCAACGGGGATCATCGGGATAATGGCTGGTACGCACTGCGTTGATGTTCATCTGCTTCATTATCTGGATATCCTGTATCATGCGCTCCAAAGGAACCACATAACCTCCATCCGGATCCATCTCATGACGGTCTGCACCCTTGATGAGGATGGGCTGTCCGTTTACGAGCAACTGACGGTCACGTATCTCAACCTTGCGGAATCCTACCTTCTGGGGAACCACCTCTATCACCTTGCCGTCAGGCTCCGACAGAGTCATATAAAGTGTGTACAGATACGGAGTCTCAGCAGTCCACTTGTATGGATTCTTAACCGATATGGATGTATTAGCATTACCCTCTTTCACAGTCAGCTTTCCGGACCAAACGCTTTTGCCTGAAACATCCTTCAATTCAAGCCCCAGCATCTTGCCGTCAGCCCCAACAAACGTTGCATCAAAAACAAGAGATGCATTAAGATATTTGGAATCCAAATCTGTAATCACACTAAAATCATCAATATGTGCTTCAGGACGGGCATAGAGATATACCTCACGGGCTATACCGGTAAAACGCCAGAAATCCTGGTCCTCTATGTAGCTGGCATCGCACCAGCGCATAATCTGGAAGGCAATCAGGTTTTTCTCTCCGAACTTAACATAGTCCGTGATATCGAACTCGGCCTCCATCTTGCTGTCCTCACTATAGCCCACGTACTTGCCGTTTACCCAAACCCAAAGGTTTGATGTAGCAGATCCCACGTGGATGTAGACGCGGTTACCCTTCCAGTCAGAAGGAATAGTGAAACTCTGACGGTATGAGCCTACGTAATTGTCACGTTCACCCACATAAGGAGGATTAACCGGATATTCATTATTCCAGGGATAAGTAACGTTGGTATATATCTTATCACCGTAACCATTCATCTCAAACAGGCCTGGCACCGGGAAATCCACCCATTTGCTGTCATCAAAACCTACGGCCTCAAAGCCCACTGGTTTATCATACGCATTCTTTACAAAGTTGAATTTCCACTTGCCCTCAATTGACATGAATCTGGAGGATTGACTTTTCTGGCCATTCTCAGCCGCTTTCAGGTCTTCAAATGCAAAATAGTCAGCTACATCAGGCTTTTCATTCTCGCTGTTGATTTTTGGATCAAGCCATACCGGCTGCTGTGCAATAACCGGAAGCAGCGCCAACTGCATTACGGCCAAAAATGATATTCTTTTCATAACATAAAATGATTTCAATTGACTGTCTGCGAAAATAGTTATTTTCACGCGTTCAGTAATGAAAAGATAGGAAAAAATGCTATCTTTGGGGCAATTTCATACATGCACGCACACGCGATTATATATATGACACATATTTCTAAGAATAAATTGGAAGGGCTGCCCAGACGCCTGTTCAAGGTGCTCCCCTATTTTCTTGCAGTATTGCTTTGGGTTATACTTGCAACATACGGACAATATTTCCTTAAGAAGGTTGAGGACCTGTCAATATTTATGTTTGACTGGCAATATTTCAAGGAAGCAATCCAGATTCCTGGAGGTTTTCTGGGAGTTGCCGGTTCATTTTTCACACAATTCCTATACCTCCCATGGCTAGGTTCACTCATTTGGGTATTTTTGCTTTTAACCACTTATCAACTCACAGTCAAGGCTTTTAAATTATCAGAGATATTCAAAGCGTTAGCTATAATTCCTGTTGCCTTATTTATAATCGGCAATATGTCTCTCGGATACGGAGTGTTCATCATGAGAGAACAGGATCATTTCTTCGCTCCACTTTTAGGCTATATGGCTGCGCTCATACCATTATTTGCCATAAGACATATCAAAACCTTCGGGAACAAGATTATTTTACTTGTTCTCTGGACTGCAATAGGATTCCCTCTGTTTGGGACATTCGCTTTAATAGGCACCCTTTCCGCATCCTGCGTAACACTTATGAATCAGGAAATATTACGCGGCAAACGTCTGTCGATATTGGTCGTAAGCATTGCTCTTATCATACTGATACCTCTTATTGCATATAATTTTTTCACTTCATATCGTCTGGCAGACAGCTGGCACCTTGGGCTTCCCACCATATCAGAAGATGTGTGGACTCATGCCATTAGAAGTCCGCTCCAACTGGCACTGCTATTTCTGCCTGTAATGTCATTAATATCAAGCCGCTTCAAAGAGAACAGTAAAAGTAGTAAAAGCATCATAATTCAAGTATCAATTTACATAATCTCCATAGCTGCAGTTTGGATTTTCTGGTTCAAAGATGACAATTTCCGCACTGAACTGGCAATGTCAGAAGCTGTGGACCGGTTTGAATGGCAGAAAGTAATTGACATTTACCAGGATGCTGTCAATTCACATGCCAAATCCGATGCCAAGGCATATGCAGACCGTACTGCAAAACTCAAAGGAGTAAAGAATCAGAACACCATCAACGAAATCGTTGACAGCTACAATGACCGGTTCTTTGAACCTACCCGTACCATGGTGATATACCGTGACCTGGCACTGCTCAAGATGAACCGTGCTCTTGATGAAGCCTTCACCATGAAGGATGGCGGACGGCCCCAGAATTCCCGCACCCAGATACCCATGGTTTTCCAGTCCGGAAAACAATTGTATCTGCAGTATGGCCTGGTCAATATGAGTTACCGTTGGTGTCTGGAAGATGTCATTGAACACAGTTGGAGTTACAGCACTCTAAAGTATATGGCAATGCACTGCATAATCATGCAGGAAAGCGATTTTGCCTACAAGTATCTGAACAAACTTAACAAGACCATTTTTTATCGCAACTGGGCTAAGGAACAGATGGCCCTCTCATGTGACAGTGCTCTAATGTCTATTTCAAAACCATATGAGGAGATTCTTCCCTATATGTGCTTTGAAAACCGTATGTCAAATGACATGATGAAAAGTGAGAAATTCCTTATGCAACACTTCTCGGAGCCAGAACCGCCGCATGCCACCCCGGAATATGACCGCGCAGCTCTCCTTTGGGCTATGCGTACACAAAATATTCCACTTCTTTGGCAGCGGATAATTCCATATCTCATCTCAAACAATGTCAGTGTATTGCCACGCGGTGTGGAGGAAGCAGCCTTCCTTTACAGCAGTCTTGAAAAGAAAGGAATAGAGTTGCCATACAGCAAGGAGGTAAAGGACAATTATGATGCCTTTAATCGTTATGTCAATTCCAATCCTATAAGAAATATGAAGGAAGCAGCCTATCCTTACGCACAAAAATTCGGCAACACATTCTTTTACTATTACTACTTTATAAGAAATCTGCAAACCTATTAATCTATGAAAAAGTTATCCATACCGGCACTTGCCATGTTGTTTGTTGCCTGTTCTCCCAAGGCACCCGCTACATACAGTACTGCAAACTCTGTCCCCACAATATTTCCGGACTATACGGATATAACCATACCCTGCAACATAGCTCCTTTGAACTTTCTCATCGAGGAACAGGCTGATGCTTTTATTACAGTATTAAAATCAACATCGGTAGAAATTGTAATCAAAGGCAGCGAAGTACGTATTCCCAAGTCCAAATGGAACAAACTGACAAACGCTCCTGAAATTAGCGTTCAAATTTTCGGCTACACTGATAAGCAATGGACAGCATATAAGCCTTTTAAAATGACGATTAGTGATGAAATAGACCCTTATATCTCATATCGAATAATACCTGTTGCAGTAGAAGCATATGAGAAGCTCTCCATCCATCAAAGAAGCCTGACCAGTTTTAAAGAAAATGTCGTTTTTGCAAACACAATGGTACATAACAATTCACAAGGGACATGTATCAATTGCCATTATTACAGAAACTGGGAAACTGACAATATGCTTTTTCACGTTCGTCAATACAAAGGAGGGACAGTTCTTGTTTTGAACGGAGAATTACACAAAGTCAACATGAAAACAGACTCAACCCTTTCTGCCGGTGTCTATCCAGCTTGGCATCCCACACATGATTACATAGCATTATCCAATAATAGAACTCACCAATCCGTACACGCCGCCAGCCATGATAAATTGGAAGTGCTTGATGACATAAGTGATCTTATCTTATACGATATAAAAAACAATACTGTAAGCGTAATTGAAAATGATTCCTGCGAATTGGAAAACTATCCTGCATGGTCAGCTGACGGCAAAAAACTATACTATGTCTCTTATCGATATGAAGGAGGTTACGGTGATAAACGAAAGAATGAAATGTTTCTCGCACGTGAAGACTTTCACTTTAACCTATATAGTAAATCATTTGACCCGGATACTAGAACATGGGGACCAGTTGTGATGGAATATGATGCAGCAGCTGTTGATAGCAGCATAACGTGGCCACGCGTTTCACCTGACGGCACCAAACTGCTTGCTTGCATAAGTACTCACGGAGTTTTTCCCCTTGACCAGATAGTTTCAGACTATATTATGTTCGATTTAACCAGCGGTTCATACAGACATGTCGATGAACTCAACAGTCCTTTTGCAGAGAGTTATCATACGTGGTCGTCAAACGGAAAATGGATTGTATTCAGTACACGCCGTGAAGATGGTGTCCATACCCGTCTATATTTCAGTCATATTGATGAAAACGGCCGTTTTTCAAAACCGTTTGCATTACCGCAACGTGACCCCGAATTCAATCGTGAATTCTTATATGCATTCAACATACCGGAATTTATGAAAGAACCTGTACATATATCTCCCAGACAGTTCGCCTCATTCATTTCAAGTACAGAAGCAACCCGTTCCAAATATGAGTCAAAAAGAGAAAAATAATACTGCAGAAATATTGGCAAAAGCCCGTTGGATACTACCTGTATTATTATGGATAGTACTTTCCTTTTTTTCCAACGAATTCCTTCAAAAAGTTGAAGAAAGGTCTTTTTTTGCATTTGACCTCTTTTGGCTGCGAAATTTCTTATATAAACCCTCAGGAATATTATCCTGTTGCGGTGCATTTCTTACTCAGTTTCTGCACATTCCCTGGATGGGAGCCCTGATATGGGTTCTGCTTCTCACTGCATCCGCAGAGCTGACACGTAAAGTTTTCAGGATTCCCAACAATCTTTCTCTGTTATCATATATTCCAGCATCTATATTCGTCACTTACAATATGACAATGGGTTATATTGTTTATAACCTTAACATACCGGGATTTTTTTTCTTGCCTGTACTGGGATATCTTTGGGCAATTCTTACTTTATCGGTACTGAGAAAAATCCAAAAACCTTTAGCTCTGATAATGCTAACCGCACTATTGGGATTCGCAGGTTATTACATTGCAGGTTTCTATGCCATCGTCGGAATAATCACAGCAGTGATTGACATCGTCCTGTATAGCAACTGCATCAGTTGCCGTATACCGACTGTAACTGGTGCCTTAGCCGCCATACTGCTTGCACCAATAGCTTTTGTTCCAACCGCGACATACAATCTTTCTACCGGCTGGACCATCGGAATGCCGGAACAGATATTCAGTTTGTCCAGATCAAGAATGCAGTTGCCTATTGTTGCAGCAATGCTCTTTTTGTTGACAATGCCGCTTTCGCGACATTTCCTAAACAAGCTGTCCGGCAAACCTCTGTCTAGTATAATACAAGGGTTGGCTTTAGCAGTAACCATTGCGATACCAACAGTATTCTGGTTCAGAGATGATAATTTCAAAGCTGAATTACAAATGATTAATGCAGTTGATAACCTTGAATGGGAGAACGCAATTGATATTTATTCCCGACTACAGAAGAAACATGAAAAAGAATCATCATGGCAGCCAACCCGCGTTTTAGTTCTACTTAAGGATCTGGCTCTAATCAAAGCTGATAAGGATGGTCAACTAGCATTCAATTTTGATGACGGAAGCAAAATACAGAAAAGAGACTTTAATCTGCCAATGTCACTTCAGATAGGCAAAGAGCTATTTTTTTATTACGGTATTCCCGGTTTATGCAACCGCTGGTGCATTGAAGAATCCGTACTCTCAGGATGGAACAATATGACATACAAGTATATGGCTATGAATGCCATACTACAGGGCAACACCTGTCTGGCTATGAAATATATAGATAAACTGGGACATACACTCTTTTACCGGAAATGGGCTAAACAGCAGCTGGAACTCTGCGGAAACAATAGTTTTGTTTCCACAACCTCACCTTATGACAAGATATTGCCCCTAATGTGCTATGATGACAAAGTCTGTTCTGACTTTGACGGATGTGAACTATTCTTAACGAATCATTTCAACGGGCCAAGTCCTCTGAATTCAACACCACTTTACGACCGTGTGGCTTTATTGTTTGCCATGAAAAGCAAACAGTCTACTCTATTTTGGACTAAGTTATTCCTATATCTGGATTCAAACAATCCCTCAAAAATAGACAAGTATTATCAGGAAGCTGCTTACCTATTCAGCATTAACAGCCGTAATGAAGAACTATTAAAATCACTTCCTTTTGACAACAATATCAAGAATATTTACAATACCTTTATAGATAAAGCTTCAAAAGTCAGAAATAAGAACAATGAAGAAGCACGGGCCATTTTTCCTCCAAATCTGAGGCACACATTTTATTTCTACTTTTACTATATAAACGAACTTCAAATGTTTTAGACTGATATGAAAAAAATATTATCATATTTTCCCTTTCTTATTATATTGGCAGCATGCTCTAGTCAACCAAAAGACTTTGCCACAGGTGCTGACGTAAGGATATATCCAGATTTCACGGATATCACGATACCATCAAACATTGCTCCTGTCAATTTTATGATTAAGGATTCTGCTCTAAAATATTTCACAATATTGGAATCAGAAGATGTCAAAGTCAAAATAAGCGGCCAGAAAGTGTGCATTCCAATCCGCAAATGGAGACAGCTTACCTCGAATGACAGGATAACCGTTACTGTATTTGAAAAGAGCATTGACGGTTGGAAGAAAATGAAACCATTCTCCATAGACGTATCCAATGAGATTGACCCATATCTTACGTACAGGATTATTCCTCCTTCATTTGAATCCTACCAGAATATTTCAATCACACAGCGCAATATAACCTCTTTTAAGGAAAAAAAGGTCTATTCCAACTCTATGGTTGCATCTGGTACCACAACGCAATGTATCAACTGCCACAGCTTCAAAAATTGGCGCACCGACAATATGCAATTCCATATAAGACAACTATTGGGAGGCACCGTATTGTTCACTAAAGGCCGTCTTTCCAAACTCAACCTTAAGACAGAAAAAACCATTTCGGCGGGTGTTTATCCATCATGGCATCCCACTCATGATTATATTGCCTACTCCACCAACAAAACTTTTCAGAACATTCATACCATCAACACCAATAGAGTTGAGGTTTTTGATGACGAGAGCGACCTAATTCTTTATAATGTTACCGATAATTCCATCAGCATAATAGAAAACGATTCTACGGAATTGGAGTGTTATCCTAACTGGACTCCTGACGGAAAAACTCTTTATTACGTATCAGCTCACATAGGCAATCCTACACAATTCAAATCTAATGGAGGAGCAGTCTCAAACCTGGATATCCGCTATAATCTGTTTTCCAAGGCATTTGAACCGGATACAAGAACCTGGAGCAAAAAGAAAATAGTCATACATGCGGATAGTTTACAAAAAAGCATTACCCTTCCCCGTGTTTCTCCCGATGGACGCTGGCTCATGTTCGCAATGGGCAATCAAGGTGTTTTTCATATCTGGCACAAAGATTCTGAGCTATATTTAATGGATCTGAACGATAACAGTTACCGCTGCCTGAACGAAATAAACAGCCCTGATGTGGAAAGTTACCATTCCTGGTCAAGCAATGGAAAATGGGTGGTATTCAGTTCCCGACGTGAAGACGGTTTCTACACCAGGTTATATCTGGCGTATATGTATGACAACGGTTTTTTCAGCAAACCTTTTCTCTTACCACAGAAAGACCCTGAATTTTCAAACAAATTCATGTATTCCTTCAACATACCGGAATTCACAATTGAACCAGTTAAGATATCAGCTAAAACATTAGCTTCATTCATCAAAAAGAATGAGGCCTCACCAGTTTCATTCGAGCAAAAAAAGGAGAATGAATAAAAAAAGAATCACATATAGACTAATCATTGCTGCACTTTGTCTTATAACAGTTGCTAAGGCTAATGCCGTTGACAAGGACGGCAATTTTGTACTGGTCATTGATCCAGGACATGGCGGTAAGGATCCCGGTGCAGTAAACGGCAAGAATCAGGAGAAAACCATTAACCTGAACGTGGCGCTCAAGATGGGCAAGCTCATTGAGGAGAACTGCAAGAACGTCAAGGTCATATATACCCGTAAGACAGATGTCTTTGTTGAGCTCTATAAACGCGCGGACATTGCTAACAAGGCAGGTGCTGACATGTTCATATCCGTCCATACAAACTCTGCCAAGAACAAGTCAGCAAACGGAGCTGAGACCTATCTTCTGGGTGTTGAAGAGAACCGTGCAAGTGCCAATCTTAACGTAGCTCTTGAGGAAAACAAGGCCATCCTGCTTGAGAATGATTACCAGACCCATTATGAGGGATATGACCCTAACAGCCCGGAAAGCATGATAATATTTGAATTCATGCAGAGCGAGTACCAAAAAGAAAGTCTTAAGATGGCCACCTTTAACCAGAATCAGATGGTTAAAACCGCCAAGCGTCCGGACAGAGGTGTACATCAGGCAGGATACCTGGTTCTTTGGAAAAGCGCCATGCCAAGCATTCTGATTGAACTTGGTTTCATATCAAACGATGCCGAATGCAAATACCTTGTCTCACAAAAAGGTATTGATGAGATGGGCCAGAGTCTTTACAAGGCTTTCTGTGAGTATCTGGATTACCACAACAAGCAGATGGATAAAGCGGTTCCCACCTCACAAGCCGTCGGTAATGAAGACACAGACAAGTCTGAATCACTCCCTATATATAAAGTTCAGTTCATGAGTCTTAAGAATCCGCTTAAAAGTAATGACAAAAGACTGAAGGCATACCCAAATGTAAGTTACTTTAAAGAGAGTGGAGTGTGCAAATATACCTGCGGCGATACAACTGATTATAATGCCATCCTCAAGACTAAGACCGAGGTCCAGAAAAAATACAAGGACGCGTTCGTAATAGCCTTTTTCAAAGGGAAGAAAATAAGCGTAAAGGAAGCCAGGGAAATTGAAGCAAAAAATAAATAATTACGTTATATTTATTCAACGTGTTATCCAGTCCTAAAATAGATTTAATCCAAATAAGCACTTTTTGTGATTTTGCAAACGGCAACAAAACAATCTAGCCTGAAACACGCTGCAAACAAGGAATAACAGGCCGGGCAAGGCGCCTCAAACAGAAGTTATCAACAGGCCAACGCATTGATACTCAAAATATTATAAAAAATCAATAGTCTGTTTTCAACCTTTTTAAGAGTGTTTTACAAGTGCCTAATTCCCAACACTTTACAGAAGCACTTTTTTTGATGAAAACAAATGCGTTTGCGCAAATGAAATAAGATTATCAATTTTGCATCGCTGAGTTCATGAAAGAGAAAAAGCAATAGACCTAATTCCTTTTCTGAATCCAAACTGACTATAATGCTTTGTCCAAAACAATGACAGGAAACGAACTGAAAACAAACTGGGATTTATGTCTGGATTTTATCCGTGACAACGTTTCAGAAACCATTTTCAAAACATGGTTCTCTGTCATTGAACCCCTTTCAATGGACAAAGGCGAACTTATCATTCAGGTTCCAAGCCCATTTGTATATGAGTTTCTTGAACAGAACTGCATTGACGTAATCAAGGCAGCTCTTACTAAGGTATTCGGCAAGGGTACACAACTCATGTACAGTATCCTTACAGACAAGGAGAACAACATCAACCAGAAAGTGGGTTCAGACAACGCATTGTCTAACATTAAGGGAACTACGGATATCGGCAATAAAGCTCCATCCGTGAATGATGCACCACTGGTTCAGGATCTCAATCCTCAGCTTGACCCCAACTATAGTTTTGAGAACTTTGTAGAGGGTATCAGCAATAAGCTGGCTCGTACTGCAGGTGAGACTATCGCCCTTAACCCGGCAAGCACTGCATTCAACCCTCTTTTCATTTATGGTTCATCTGGCGTAGGCAAGACACATCTGGTAACAGCCATAGGAAGAAAAGTCAAGGAACTCCATCCAGAAAAGAGAGTGCTCTATGTATCGGCACATCTGTTCATGGTGCAATATGTTGATTCTGTCAAGAACAACACCACAAATGACTTCATTCATTTCTATCAGTCAATTGATGTACTGATAATAGATGACATGCAGGAGATGGCAGGTCAGACCAAGACACAGAACACCTTCTTCCATATCTTCAATTATCTGCACCTTAATCATAAGCAACTCATTCTTACCAGTGACCGTCCTCCCAAGGATATGAAAGACCTGGAAGAGAGGCTTATCACTCGCTTTAAGTGGGGATTGGTAGCTGAACTTGAAAAACCGGATCTGGCCCTCAGAAAAGATATCCTTAGAGAGAAGACCAGACGTGACGGTCTCAAATTCCCGGAGCCTGTAATAGATTACATTGCAGAAAAGGTAAGAGATAATGTACGTGACCTTGAAGGTGTCATTGTATCACTCATGGCATATTCCACAATCTACGGTAAGGAGATTGACCTGAACCTGACACATGAAGTGATAGAAAAGAGTCAGCATCACGAGCAGAAGCCTATTACAATTGAATCAATTATCACAAAAGTCTGTGATTATTATAACATTGACGAGCAGTCCATCCAGACCAAATCCCGCAAGCACGAGATTGTACAGGTAAGACAGATCAGCATGTATCTGGCTAAAAAATATCTGGATTACTCTACCTCTAAGATAGGCGCTTATATAGGTAAGCGTGATCACGCCACAGTTCTGCATGCCTGCAATATGGTTTGTGACCAGATTCAGGTTGACAAGAATTTCAAGGCAGATATGGAGAATATTGAAAGCAGCCTTCGCTGCTGATTTTCCCATCCATATTTTTAACATGACTATCAGCCAACAGACTATAACACTGGACAGCCTGCGGTTCTATGCCTATCACGGTGCAGAGCCGCAGGAGGCTATTGTAGGAGCCTGGTACACGGTCAGCATCTCAATGAAAGCCGATGCCACCGCCGCCATACTGAATGATGACCTTAACGGCACTGTAAACTATGCCAAGGTAACCGAGGTGATAAAACTGCAGATGCAGATCCGCTCCGCCCTTTTGGAGCACGTTGCGGGGCGCATCGCGGAATCCATCCTGGAGGGCTTTCCGGCCGTCC
The DNA here is from genome assembly GCA_902774275.1 of uncultured Bacteroidales bacterium. Classification (GTDB taxonomy): domain Bacteria; phylum Bacteroidota; class Bacteroidia; order Bacteroidales; family Bacteroidaceae; genus Colenecus. Next base: position 15,404 of record CACYHN010000002.1, on the reverse strand, counting down.
AGTCGGTTACCGTAACCGTTAGCAAGGTTAACCCTCCCGTCGGAGCACCCTGTTCCGCAGCAAGCTTTACCCTTGCAGTCACCAGGTAGGCTTCAAGTAGCAACCCAGTAAAACAATACCCTCGCTAGCTTTGCTCGCGAGGGTATTGTTTTACTGGGTGCAAATGGAAACCTATCTGCAATAATGGTATATGCAAATGGAAACCTTATTATACCTCAATAGGCTTATACTTAGGAACCAACAGCTTCATCACCGTCCAACCGATAAGGTAAGCCACAGCACAAATGCAGAACACAATCATATAACCAGCCTCCTTACCCTCAAAGCCCAGGAAACTGAAAGCGGAGCCCATGTCACCGCTCTTGGTAAAGAGCATGCCGGCACCCTTATTGATAAGGAACGAAGCCAGACCTCCCATCGTAGTGCCCACACCGGTGATCGTGCCAATGGTAGACTTGGGGAACATGTCACCTATGGTTGAATAGAGGTTTGCTGACCATGCCTGATGTCCGGCACCGGCCAGACCTATTATGATTGCAGGGAACCATGCGCTGTACTTGCCCAGAGGCTGCGCAAACAGGGCCAGCAACGGGAAGAAAGCGAATATCAGCATAGCTTTCATTCGGCCCGAATAGGGCTCCATACCCTTTTTCTCGACAAACAGCTTGGGCAGATAACCACCGCCGATGCTTACCACGGTAACAATCAGGTAAAGCACGAAAATAAGCATCATGGCCTCTTTTGAATCGGAGCGGTAGTTATACTGATCTGAGAAATATGCCGGTGCCCAGAACAGGAAGAACCACCATACGCCGTCGGTAAAGAACTTACCGCAGATGAACGCCCAGGTCTGACGGAATGTGAAACACATGAAGAAAGGAATTGATTTCTCCTCTTTCTGAGGCTCAGCAGCCTTGGCGGCAGCCAACTCGGCGGCATCATCCTGATGAATATACTCAAGCTCGGCCTGATTGACGAACCTGGACTTTTCAGGTTTGCGGTAAAGTCCGAACCAGAAGAACATCCAGACAAAGCCCAGCGCACCGATGATTATGAAAGCCATCTCCCAACTGGTGCGGGCCGCCAAACGAGGAATGCACATAGGTGCAGCCAGGGCACCTACCGATGCGCCGGCATTGAATATGGAGGTGGCGAACGCACGATCCTTCTTGGGGAAATACTCAGCGGTAACCTTTATGGCTGCCGGGAAGTTTCCCGACTCACCAAGTGCCAGCACCGCACGACAGAATATGAACATATATACCGATACTGTCGATACTATCAGGGTGAGGTCAGCCGAATTCTTTACTGCCTCCATGGAATCTACGCCCACCCATTTCAACGACGCCCATCCGCAAGCAGCATGCAGGCAGGCACCTACTGACCAGATGAATATGGCCCACAGATAACCCTTACGGGTACCCAGCTTATCAATGAACTTGCCGCTGAACAGGCATGCCACGGCATAGAAAATCGAGAAGAAACCCGTTATGGTTCCGTACTGGCTATCGGTCCATTGGAAATCAACCGAAATAAAGTCTTTCCATGTAAGGGACAGTACCTGACGGTCCAGGTAATTGACTGTTGTGGCCACAAAAAGGAGGGCGCACAATACCCAGCGGAAATTTGTCATCCGCTGAGCGTTTGAGTTTGTTTTTGAAGTTGTCATATCATTTTTTAGGTTAGTTATTCCGTGTAATAGACGCGCTTGACGCGTATGGATACAGTGGATATGATCTCATACGGAATGGTACCCAATATATCCGAAAGTACATGAACCGGCAGGTTGGGACCGAAAATCTCAACGCTGTCACCCTCCTGGCACTCAATGTCTGTTACATCAATCATGCAGACATCCATGCATATATTGCCCACGTAATAGGCCTTCTGTCCGTTCACAAGACAATAGGCCTTACCATTACCCAAGTGTCGGTCCAGGCCATCGGCATAACCGATTGGAATGGCAGCTATACGTGTATGTTTGGTTATCTTACCCTTGCGGCTGTAGCCCACGGTCTCACCCTTCTCCAGCTCACGTATCTGTAGAATGGTAGTCTTGAGCGTGCATACCGTCTCAAGCGGTTGGTTGTCAAGCGGATTGATACCATAAAGGCCCAGACCCAAACGGACCATATCATAATGTACCTCCGGGAATCTCTCAATACCAGCGGAGTTGCAGATATGTCTTATGATATGATGCTTAAATGCAGCCTGAAGCACATCGACAGCCTGATTGAAACGCTCTATCTGAAGTTTGCTGAAATCATCAAAGTCACTGCTGTCACTGCCCACAAAATGTGAAAAGACAGAACACGGAATAACGGCAGTCTGTTTCTGCAGACGACGCACCAGCTCCGGCATATCCTCCGGGGCAAATCCAAGACGGTGCATACCCGTGTCTATCTTGATATGAATGGGGAAGTTGGTAACCCCGTTGTGCTCTGCAGCACGGATTATCATATCAAGCAGATGGAAACTGTAAACCTCAGGCTCAAGTTTCTGGTCAAAAAGAGTATTGAATGAAGTACGTTCCGGATTCATCACCATAATGCTGGTGGTTATGCCCGCCTTGCGCAGTTCAGCACCCTCATCAGCAACGGCAACAGCCAGATAATCAACCTTACGGTCCTGCAGGGTCTTGGCCACCTCAATAGCTCCTGACCCGTAAGCCGAAGCCTTGACCATGCACACTATCTTTGTATCAGGCTTAAGCATGCTGCGGTAACGGTTCAGGTTATCGGCAATAGCCTGAAGGTTAACCTCAAGTATGGTCTCATGCACCTTAAGTTCCAGACGCTCAGCAATCCTGTCAAACTCAAACACACGGGCACCCTTAATGAGTACCATCTCATTATGGAATCCCTTCAGCATTCCTGACTTCAGGAACTCCTTGGTAGTATTGAAGAAATATTTCTCAGGCACCTCAAACCGCTTGGCCTCCGATGATATATCCTCACCTATACCTATCAGTTTGGTTATGCCGCGGCTCTCCACCAATTGTGCCACCTTGCGGTACAACTCATGCACAGACCAACCGGACTGCAGGATATCAGAAAGAATCAGGGTACGGCTCCGTGATTCACCATCCTGACGACGTGCCATAAAATCCAGAGCTATGCCCAGTGACGATATATCTGAATTATAGCTGTCATTTATGATTATGCAGTTCTGCTTGCCGTCCTTTACCTCCAGACGCATAGCCAGAGGCTCCAGTTTGGCCATACGCTCAGTTATCTTTTCAGGCGGTACCATCAGATATATGCACACCGCCAGGCAGTGCAGCACATCCTCTATTGATGCATCATCAATGAACGGAATGGTAAATTTATTTTCAAGACCTATGTAACGGTAAGTTATCTCGGTAGAATCAGTTCCTTTCACTACCGATGATATATAAAGCGGCTTGTCCTGATCCTTACGTGACCAGGCTATCTCACGGGCGGTAATGATGGATTTATCTACACAACTCTGTATAAGATCGTTGTCACAATTGTATATGACTACATCACAATCCTGAAAGAGACGCAGTTTCTCGCTACATTTCTCCTGGAGAGACTGGAAATTCTCCTGATGAGCCAATCCTATATTGGAAAGGACTCCTATGGTAGGCTTGATGATCTTCCACAACTGACGCATCTCATCCTTCTTGGAGATACCCGCCTCAAATATACCTATCTCTGACTGTTTGTTGAGTAACCAGACAGAAAGCGGTACACCTATCTGCGAGTTATAACTCCTGGGAGAACGCGTCACTGCATAATCGGGTTCCAGAAGCTGGTAAAGCCACTCCTTTATCATGGTCTTGCCGTTACTTCCCGTTACACCTATCACCGGAATGTTAAAGTTTTTCCTATGAGCGGCAGCCAGGGTCTGCAAAGCGGCAAGGGTATCCCGTACCATCAGGAAATTTGACTCTTTATAATCGCCCAAATTGTCCGGCAGATAGCTTACCACAAAGTTTCTTACTCCACGGCTATACAGGTCACGGATATAGTTGTGCCCGTCATTTCTTTTAGTTATCAAAGCAAAAAAAAGAGTCTCGGCGGGAAAGCAAAGTGAACGGCTGTCAGTAAGTAGCCAGGATATCTTAGCGGGACAGAAACCATATCTTTCAGCTCCTGTCATCTGCACAATATCATCGATGGAATATGTCATTTTACCGGTTATGTTTCCAATTTGTCAAAGATAACTATTATTCCTTTTAGTTGTCCCTCAACTCACCCTAACCTTACCCCACCATATTAAAAAAAGCATTACATAGAGTATATTCATACTATTTTTGGTACATTTGCCGTTTGAAAGACAAATTATACAGGATGCAGAAGACAGAAGAGGAACATTCACAGGAAAACCTGCTAAAGCAAATTGATTCACCTAGAGACCTCAGGAAACTCTCTACTGAACAGTTGCCACAGGTGTGCAGTGAGCTCAGGCAGATGATTATTGATGAACTCTCACACAATCCCGGGCACTTTGGTTCCAGTCTTGGCACCATTGAACTTACTGTAGCTCTGCATTATGTATTCAACACCCCCGATGACCGTATCGTGTGGGATGTAGGGCATCAGGCATACGGCCATAAAATCCTTACCGGACGACGTGACCGCTTCTGCACCAACCGCAAGCTGGGCGGACTCAGGCCTTTCCCCTCTCCCGACGAGAGTGAATATGACACCTTTACCGCCGGACATGCCTCAAACTCCATTTCTGCGGCATTGGGTATGGCTGTGGCCGATAAGCGCAACGGCAAGGCATCCCGTCGCGTAGTAGCCGTAATAGGTGACGGAGCCATGAGCGGCGGCCTGGCTTTTGAGGGTATAAACAACGCTTCAATCACAGACAATGACCTGCTCATTATCCTGAATGACAATGATATGAGCATATCACAGAGCGTAGGCGGAATGCGCAGTTACCTCACACAGCTGCAAACCTCACGCTCATATAACAAGTTCCGTTTCTACGTATCAAGGATACTCCTGAAAATGGGACTCATGAATGACCGGAAACGCCGCAACATCATACGCCGTAACAACCACATCAAGCTCAAGGTTACCCAACAGAACAATATGTTTGAGGGTATGGATATACGATATTTCGGCCCCGTGGATGGACATAACGTCCAGAATCTGGTACGCATACTCTCCAATATCAAGAATATGCACGGGCCTAAATTGCTGCACATAAAGACAATAAAGGGTAAGGGATATGAGCCGGCCGAGAAGGATTCCGCCATCTGGCATGCCCCCGGACTCTTTGACAAGGTTACAGGTGAACGCATAGTACGTAACGGTGACGGCCTGCCGCCACTCTTCCAGGATGTATTCGGTGAGACCTTGCTGGAACTGATGCGTGAAAACAGCAAAATCATAGGCATTACCCCGGCCATGCCCATAGGCTGCAGCATGGACATCCCAATGAAAGTATATCCTAACCGTTGTTTTGACGTAGGCATAGCAGAGGGCCATGCCGTTACATTCTCCGGTGGTCTGGCCAAGGAGGGTATGATGCCGTTCTGCAACATCTACTCATCATTCATGCAGCGCGCCTATGACAATGTCATACATGATGTAGCCATTCAGAAACTGAACGTAGTGATCTGCCTGGACCGTGCCGGTCTGGTAGGTGAAGACGGGCCCACACACCACGGAGCCTTTGACCTGGCGTTCCTGCGGCCCATTCCTAATCTGACTATAGCTTCTCCGTACGATGAGATTGAATTGCGCAACCTCATGTACACGGCACAACTCCCTGACCAAGGGCCTTTCATCATCCGATATCCACGCGGTCGTGGCATACTGACAGACTGGCGTAAGCCTTTTGAACCTATTGTGGTAGGCAAAGGCCGTAAGATTAAAGAGGGAGATGACATAGCTGTACTCTCTATCGGTCCTATAGGCAATCTGGCAGAGCAAGCCATCTGTAGTTGGGAAAAAGAGAGCGGAAAAACCGCTGCACTCTATGATATGCGTTTCCTTAAACCCATTGATACCGATATTCTCAATGAGGTAGGAAAGAAATACAGCCGCATCATTACCATTGAAAACGGCACGGTAACCGGAGGACTGGGTACTGCCGTAGTGGAATATATGATGGATAACGGCTTCACTCCCACAATAAGACGTCTGGGCCTGCCCGACCGCTTTATTGAGCACGGATCCACGCCTCAACTGCTGCATATCTGTAACATTGATGAGAATGCAGTCATCAGCGCCCTAAAGGAGCTGACTTCAGGAACTAAACAGACAGAAGTATGAAAATCGTTATTGCAGGAGCGGGAAATGTAGGTATTCACCTGGCCAAGCTCCTGTCAGGTGAGAACCAGGACATTACCCTCATAGACGAGAGCGAGCATAAGCTGAGCCGTCTTGACTCCAGTTTTGACCTTCTTACAATCCAGGAATCACCGTTGTCGTTTCACGGACTCAAGGAGGCCGGTGCTGACAGTGCTGACCTGTTCGTGGCCGTCACTCCTGATGAAAGCCGCAACCTTATGTCCTGCCAGCTGGCACATTATCTGGGAGCCAAGAAAACCGTAGCCCGCATAGACAACTACGAATATCTTCAGCCCAAGCAAAAGGAGTTTTTCACCAACATGGGCGTAAATTCCCTTATCTATCCAGAGATGCTTGCCGCCAAGGATATCGTGGATGGCATGAAGCTTAGCTGGATACGCCAGTGGTGGGAATTTGCCGGAGGAGCACTCGTCATGATGGGCATCAAGCTCCGTGACAATGCGCAGATTCTTGACAAGCCGCTCTCACAACTGGGTAAGGAACGTCCATATCATATCGTAGCGATACTACGTGAAGGCGAGACCATAATCCCCAGCGGTTCAGATACCATACAGGCCGGTGACCTGGTCTATTTCATGACAATGAAGAAACACATCCCGCACATCCGCAAGATAGCCGGTAAGGAAGAACTGCCCGATGTACGTGACGTGATTATAATGGGCGGAAGCCGAATAGCCGTCCGCACGGCAAAACTCATGCCTGACTATATGAACCTCAAGATCATTGAGAGTGATCTGGACAAGTGCAACCGCCTGACAGAGCTCTGTGATGACAAGGTCATGATAATAAACGGTGACGGTAGGGATCCCAGTCTGCTCACAAGTGAAGGTATAGACCATACTGAGGCATTCGTAGCCCTGACAGACAATTCAGAGACCAATATCCTGGCTTGTCTGGCTGCCAAACGTTTCGGCGTAACCAAAACAATCGCTGAAGTTGAGAACATTGACTACATCAATATGGCTGAAAAGCTGGATATCGGAACTGTCATCAACAAGAAGAAGATTGCCGCCAGCCATATCTACCAGATGATGCTTGACGCCGATGTTACCAACGTGAAGTGCCTCACCTTTGCCAATGCCGATGTAGCCGAATTCAACGTTATGCCAGGCGCAAAGATAACCCGCAATCTGATCAAGGACATATCACTCCCGCGCGGCGTTACCATTGGCGGACTTATACGTGACAAAGAGGCTATCCTGGTAACAGGTGACACCCAGATCCAGGAAGGTGACCACGTAGTGGTATTCTGTCTGGAAGGCATGATCAAAACAATAGAAAAGTATTTCAATTGATACACTTCAGGATCATACACCGCATACTGGGCGTCCTGCTTCTTATTGAATCAGGAATAATGTTGGTATGCTCCCTTATTCCCCTGTTTTATGGTGAGAATGACCTGTTCGGGTTCATCATGGCATCACTTATGAGTGCCTGCTGCGGCATGGCCCTGATGCTGCTTGGCAAGAGTGCGCGCAAGAATGAAGGTGCCATGACGCGCCGTGACGGTTATATAGTAGTAGCTGTCAGCTGGGTCCTCTTCTCTGTGTTCGGCTCTCTACCCTACTTTGTAAGCAAATACATCCCTAATTTCACCGATGCTTTCTTTGAAACCATGTCCGGATTCACCACCACCGGTGCCACCATTCTGGATGATATTGAGGCCATGCCTCACGGGCTGCTGTTCTGGCGTAGCCTGACACAGTGGATAGGAGGTTTGGGAATAGTATTCTTTACGGTAGCAGTATTGCCTATATTCGGTGTAGGTGAGGTACAGCTCTTTGCTGCTGAGGCAATAGGCCCCACGCACGGCAAGCTTCATCCCAGGATAAGTGTCAGCGGCCGTTGGATCATAACCGTCTATATCCTTATTACCGTTCTCTGCGCCATATGCCTCAGATTCTGCGGGATGGGCATCTTTGACAGCATAAACCACGCATTATGTACCGCGGCCACAGGAGGGTTCTCTACCAAAAATGCCAGCATAGCCTACTTTAACTCACACGCCGTAGAGTATGTGATCACATTCTTCATGTTCCTGTCAGGCATCAACTACGGATTGCTCTTCTTTGTGGTATTTCAAGGCAAAATACATAAACTCATTGAGGATACCCAGTTCAAATGGTATCTGTTGTTTCTGGGCCTCTTTACTGCAATAGTCGGCATAAGCCTGTTCATCTCCACGCCATATAACGGAGCGGAATCACTGCGCAACGCACTGTTCCATGTGACAGCCATCATAACCACCACAGGCTTTACATCTACAGACTATACCCTTTGGCCGCCGTTTATCTGGATGATACTGGGATTGTGCATGTATCTAGGAGCCTGCGCAGGCTCTACCACAGGTGGTATGAAATCTATCCGTATAGCCATCCTGATTAAATCCATGCGCAATGAGTTCAACCGCATACTGCATCCCAATGCTATACTTCCGGTCCGCGCAAACGGCAAGGTAATAGCACAATCAACGCGTCAAAGCGTGCTCACGTTCAGCATATTCTTCTTTGCACTCGTATTTGTGGGATGGTTCTTCTATCTGGCTATCGGCATTGACATAGCTGAAGCATACGGCATTTCACTGTCCTGCCTTAGCAATATAGGTCTGACTATAGGATATCACGGCTGTAACATTCCGTGGGATGACATGCCCACCATAGGCAAGTGGTTCTCAACTTTCCTTATGCTGGTGGGCCGACTTGAGGTCTTCAGTGTCCTGCTGGTTCTCACCCCCTCCTTCTGGAAGCGTCGCTAAGAATTCACGCACATCAGCACGCATACGTTCATACATCTCACACGCCCTGTAGTGTGTGTTTTTCCTGATAGCCTCGGCCAGTCCCATCTGGCTGTGTTGGTATGCGCTTATCTCGTTCCTGTACTGCTGGTTATGCACGGCAAGCCGGCTTATCTCCGCTTCACGTTCCTGGCGCAAAGCAGTACATACCGGCATCAGCAGTTTCATTATCACATTTTCTATAAGGTGATGCCCCTGCAGGAACAAATATGTATTGTTTTCCGTAACCCCCATTCCGGTCAGTTCCTGCCTTAAGGCCGCAACCTCAGGTATTGCTTGCGGGTAATGGCCCTCCAACCATCTCAGCTTACGTGCCACACGCTCCTGAACGCCCACAATTGCACCCTGCGGACGACGTACGTCAACACTCTTTATGCGGATGTCTATGTTCAGGTCCTGCATGCTGAACTGGTTATGCAGTTTCTTACGATAGAACCACACATTCCACACAAACAGCGGATAAACCGCCTTTGAATAGAGCTCCATAAAGGCGGGGAAATCTATCAGACGATGGTCATTAAGTGTGCACTGTACACATATCTGGTGCAGACTCCCCGCCCAGCACTGATAGTTCTCGATGGCGTATGTATAGGTCTGTATTACGTACGGGCTTGAAATAATCTCCTTCGATGTCTGGGTGACACCCTGCAACAGCCAGTCATAATCACTATCCACACAGGCTATCAGACTATTTCCCAGCCCATTATGCTCTATACAGGAACGCAAAGCTGATTTCTTGCCTTTGGTAAGTCCGCCCCTGTTAGGCAGCATTATCTGGAAATAATGGTTAGGAGTCTCAAACTCATCAAGCAGCAACCGCCAGAAAGAGACATCATCATAACTCTCCACAAAGGCAATGATACGGCCTCGGCGCTTATTGGGCAGAAGCCTATCGGCAGCCTCAAAATATCGGGAGTTAATATTGTCAGTCAGTCTCTTCATGCCAAATGATTTCTCACTTTACCGTTATGTCATCCACATCGGTCACAGCATCCATCCAGCCATCCATAATGAGAGCCGGCGAGTGCGTGGTCATAATAATCTGCACATTGGGATTAAGTGAACGTACGCGCTGTATGAGCTGCTGCTGCCATTCTATATGAAGTGATATCTCAGGCTCATCCATAAGCAGCACACAAGGATGCATATCCTGTACAAGCGTGGTAAGCATTATCACAAGCAACTGTTTCTCACCCGATGAAAGTTTATAAGGCTCAAGAGATGAACCGAACTGGTCAAACCTTATCTCATTGCTGGTACGGTCAATCTTCTTACCGGTATCCGTAAACAGTTCATCCATATAATCCATGAACTTTATTCGGGGGGCCGATATCTGTTGGGCCTCCATTATCTTGTCCGGATCACCGGATGTAAGGAGTTGTATGGTACGGTTACCAATGTTTACCTGATAATCCAGATATCGGCGCTGCAACTTGTAGAGTTGCCAGTCAAGTTCTGACACCACACTCTTGTCAGACATCTTCTCCAGCAGGTTGCTGTGCATGAGCGGACGGTCTATACTGCGTATCACATCATATCTGAGCTTATCGTTTCCTTCAGGATAAAGGTCTATCGTCACCTCAGGACTCTCCTCCTTGCCCTCGCCTGCAAGGTAATCAAGACGGGACACAGTCTTATTCAGGATGGTGCTTTTACCCGTACCGTTTACACCGCTCAGTATGTTTACGTCAGGACGCAGATTCCATACTATATGCTTCCTGCCCCAAAGGGAATTGATCTCTATCCGGCTTATGCCGTCAGCATACCTGTTTTCCATAATGAATGTCAGTTTATGGTTTACATCCGTAAAAGTATAAAAAAAAGAAGAGTAGCCTATTGGTTGCTCTTCTCTTTTTTTGGCGGCGCGTGATTCACATCAAACGATACCCAATGATATTTATAAAAAGGACTATCTTACATTCAAACGCGACTACCCGGCAGATACCCGCCTTCGTAATCGCGCTACAAAGATATTCTTTATTTTTTATGTTGTATGTTTTTGAGAGGTATTTAAATGAATTTTTGCAGTTTATAACACTTTATAGAGCCTTTTTCAAAGCAAAGATGCTAAAATCACCCCTCAATATCGAGATTTTCAAGAAGACTCAAGTACATTGGAACCGCCTGTTCCAACTCTGAAAGTGTAACAAATTCATCGGCAGTATGTGAACGTGCAGAGTCACCCGGGCCCATCTTGAATGAAGGGCAATCCAGTATGGCCTGGTCTGAAAGCGTAGGTGAGCCGTATGGCTTAAGACCCATGCTGACAGCCTTCCGTATTATTGGGTGGTTCACCTCTATCTTTGATGAGTTCAGATTGAATGAGCGGGCCTTCACCTCACACCACTCAGGTAGCATACCGCTTATTATGTCAAACACCTCACGATTGGAGTAGAGTTCATTGGTGCGAACATCGGCTGTAAATGTACATATATCAGGAATCACATTGTGCTGTGTCCCGGCATTTATCATCGTAATGGTAAACTTGACCGGGCCAAGCAGATCTGATACCTTGTCAAACTTGAAAGTGCGCAGTTTCTCTATCAGTTCAGTAGCACGATAGAGTGCATTTATGCCCTCATTGCGTGCAGCATGCCCAGCCTTTCCATGAACCGTGAAATCCAGTACCATAAGCCCCTTCTCAGCCACTGCCGGCTGCATACCGGTAGGCTCACCTATCAGAGCCACATCAATATGCGGCAGGCTCTGCACGGCCAGTTTCATTCCTCCCTGTCCGTTTACCTCCTCCTCAACAGTGGCCAGGAACAATACATTATACGGCTGCGGCTTACTGTCAAGTTCATAAAATGTATAAAGCAGCGAAACCAGCCCTGCGCCATCATCATTGCTGCCCAACCCATAGAGTTTTCCATCCTCCTCTGTAGGAGTGAACGGGTCTTTGGTCCAACCTGCCACAGGCTTTACGGTATCAATATGGCTGTTCAGGAGCAAAGTAGGCTTGTTCTGACTATATGAATGGCCATAGCAGAGCAGATTAAGCCCAATGCATTCCGGCTTATATCCGTTACTCTCCATATCAGCCTTCATTATGGCCGATGCCTCTTGCTCAGACCGTGTTACTGACGGAGTGGCAATAAGTTTCTTGAGCAATTCCAGTTGCTGGCTGAATGATTGTTTCATGCCGCTAAAGGTATGGAGTTTTTATGATATTTCACCCCTTTCACGGGCCGAAAGTTCCCTTATTATACTGATTGCAAAGGGCAAGGCAATAGAGAATGTTATCACATCGGCCGTAGCCATTGTAGCCTCAAGCCCCTCCAGGCCCCATATTGCAGGCATTATGAAGAATATGGGATAGAACGCAAAACCGTGTCGGCTCATGGCCAGGATTGTGGCTCGTCCGGTGCGGCGTATGTTCTGCAGCAGCATGTTGGTAGGTGTTGTCAAGCCCACCAGCGGGAATGCCACACACTGCCAGCGCAGCACGCGCGCTCCTATCCTTATGAGTTCAGGATCCTCATCACGGAAGAATGATATTATCTGCGGAGCATATATCAATCCCAATGATGACATCACAAGCAGTATAATCACGCACATGCTTATGGTAAACGTATATGACTGCCTTACCCTGTTATAGAGTTTAGCACCCCAGTTGAATCCGCACACCGGCTGGAACCCCTGCCCCACGCCAAGTATTACAGCCATTGAGCACTGCATCACTCTGGCCACCACCGTAAAGGCAGCTATGGTCGATGCCTCCTGTCCCTCAAGCGCATAGCTTGCTGCCGCCCAGTTCATGCATATGGCCGATATGCTGGACAGAGACTGACGCATTAGTGAAGGCAGGCCACCTGCCCCTATCTCGCGGTACCGCTCCAATGACGGAGCAAAATTGGTCAAGCGTATATGTACGTTGCCATCAAATGTGGTAGCCCACAGCAACAGGCACCATGATATGAACTGGCTGATAAGTGTAGCCATGGCTGCGCCTGTAACACCCATACCCAGATGGTTTATCAGCAGCCAGTCAAAGAATATGTTCAGCACCATACCGGCCGCAATACCTATCATGGCCAGCACGGCATTACCCTGCAGACGCAGCTGGTTGTTCAGCGTCATCTGTGACACCAGGAACGGCGTTGCTATAAGAATCCATTTAAGGTAAGCGTTGGAGTAAGGAACCACATCAGGTGTTGCACCCAGCAGGCGTGAAAGCGGAGTCATGAACAACATGCCAGCCACCATAAAGAGCAGGCCTATCAGGAATGATGAAATGAATCCCGTGGCTGCCATCTTGCCGGCACCCTCTGCATCACGTGCGCCAAGGGCGCGTGACATGTAGTTGCCGGATCCGTGCCCAAAGAAGAAACCTACCGCCTGTATTATTGACTGATATGAGAAAGCCACACCTACACCCGCCGTAGCGAAAGTGCTGATGTGGCCCACAAACCATGAATCTACAATATTGTAGATGGCCGATATTGACATACTGATTATGGTAGGCACCGCCAGACTCATCACCAGACGGGGAACCGGTGTCTCCGTGAGCCGTCTGTAACGGGCCTCACTCTTCAATATGTCACTATTGTTGCTGTGCACAGAGTCTATTTAAAACCTGGCACAAAATTACTCATTATTTGTAATATTCTGTACTCTGGGCGGTCCAGGTCATTACCACGCTGTAGTGGCCCTCCACCTGTGAGCGTGAGTAGTCCAGGAACACCTTAAGGGACTTGTCAAAAAGGTCTGGAGTCTCAATGGAGTCACGCAGAAGCAGGGTGCTCATTACGCTGTAAGCTGCACTCTCCATCAGGCGGCGTCCGCAGAAATCATTAACCTCAGTCTCCTTCTGGTCCAGTACATGAGCTGTCATGGCATCCAGTTTCTCAACCAGAGCGCTGATGGCTGCCTTGTTCTCTGACTCAGGCAGTGTGGCAAGCATATCCTTCACGAACTGTGAGTATACGCCGCTGGTCACATAACGCAGTGCGGCTACAACCTGAAGCTGAGTAGTGCCCTCATAGATTGAGGTGATACGGGCATCGCGGTACAGGCGCTCGCAGGCGTAGTCACGCATAAAGCCTGAGCCACCGTGTATCTGTATGCTGTCATATGCGTTCTGATTGGCAAACTCACTTGTCATACCCTTGGTGATAGGTGTCAAAGCATCAGCCAAACGGCTGTAACGCTTGCTCTCCTGACGTTCCTCAGGGGTGAGTGTACGCAGCTTGGCAATCTGGTCAAGTGACTTGTAGATATCAACGTAACGTGAGGTCTCATACATGAGTGAACGTGATGCCTCAATCTTGGCCTTCATCACAGCCAGCATCTGATAAACTGCCGGGAATGTATCGATATTACGGCCAAACTGACGGCGCTCTGCGGCATATGCCGTAGCCTCACGCCATGCTGCATCCTGAATACCTACGCTCTGTGTTGCTATGCCCAGACGTGCACCATTCATCAATGACATCACATATTTGATAAGGCCCAAGCGGCGGTCACCGCAAAGCTCTGCCTTGGCGTTGTTGAACACCAGCTCACAGGTGGGTGATCCGTGAATACCCATCTTATCCTCAATACGACGTACATTCACGCCGCCGTTACGCTTGTCATAGATAAAGAGTGACAGGCCGCGGCCATCGGTAGTACCCTCCTCACTGCGGGCCAGAACCAGGTGGATATCGCTGTCACCGTTGGTGATGAAACGCTTTACACCGTTCAGGCGCCAGCAGCCGTTCTCCACGTCCTCTGTAGCCTTAAGCATCACGCTCTGCAGGTCACTGCCTGCATCCGGCTCAGTAAGGTCCATTGACATGGTGGCACCGTTGCTTGCCATAGTCAGGTATTTCTCTTTCTGTTCAGGGCTGCCAAACTCGTTTATTGTATCGGCACAAGACTGAAGGCCCCATACGTTCTGGAATGATGCATCGGCCCTGGAAATCATCTCACCTACTGCGCTGAATACTGTCACGGGCATATTGAGTCCGCCATACTGACGGGGCAGTCCGAATCCGGACAATCCGGCCTGATGCATAACCTTAAGGTCCTGTGCAGTACCCTCAGAGTACTGTACGCGGCCACCGCTGCAATGTGAGCCTTCACGATCTACGCTCTCGGCATTGGGAGCAATCATATCATCGCACACACTACCGGTAAGTTCCAGCACGCGGTCATAGTTGTCCATTGCATCCTCAAAGTTCTGGGGTGCGTAGTCATATTTGCCAGACTCAGCATAGAAGTTCTCCTTAAGCTCCACTATGCGCTCCATAAGCGGAGAGTGCATGCGGGCTTCAAGTTCAGGGGTATCTTTATATCTGTTCATTTTGAAATCTCTTTGTAGTGACGGATCAGTT
>CACYHN010000001.1 GCA_902774275.1 uncultured Bacteroidales bacterium | reverse complement strand
GGAGGTGCACGAGTATGAGGCCGATGCCGCCGTGCTGGCCGACGGACTCAACGAGCGCCAGTATCAGCTCTGCCTTGTCCAGGCCGCACTCAGCGGCAGGATAGGGTATTTGACCAGCAATTTTGCCGATTGTTCAACCAAAAAACGTATAACGATGATGAAACGCAATCAATCTTCTCCCTTTGCTTGCTTTAGAGCATTGCTTTTGTTGCCCGCAGTGGCAGTTCTCATCCTGATGTCATCGGCCTGCAAGTCCGATACAAACAAGGATTCCTCTCTGTCCGATTCAGATGAGGCCGTAACGGAACAGCTGATAGCAGAGACTCCGGTAGCAGAACCGGATTCTAAGTCCGAGCCTTTTGATACAGCTGCTTTCCTGAATAAATATCCCCGTCCAATGACAATCTACATGACTGATAAGTTCGTTCTAGTTGAGGATGACGGTTCCATATGGATCACCTATGGCGGTTTCAAGGAATTTTATCCGGCAACCCTCTCCAATTTTGAAATGGAGTTGGAGCGTGTGGATTCCGTAAAAGTGCCAAATCCGGAAAGGATGAATATTATAAATACCAATAAGGACCGTCTTGACGTATGCGTTCAGCTGGCAAAAAAACTGGAGAAAAAGTATTCGCCTGAAAACATCAGTGTACTTGAAGGAGCTCCGTCGTTATTATTTATCAGGCATCATACACGCTATGGCTACAATATGGATACAGAGAAAGACAGATGTGTCCTCTTTAATGTCAATGCGAACAACAGCATACAATACACAGCCTGGAATACTTCTGAGGGAAAGAAGTCTGAGGGAAAGGTGGGGTCAGCCCAGGAACTGAAGGCTGTTCTTGAGAGACTCTTCCCGAATGCTGGACAGAAAGTCCTGTACGGTATAGAGGCTGACCAGAAGAGTTCTTTCAGGGTAAGTGAACAGATTGACAACTTGCTGGCAGGGAATCAATACATTAATGCAGACTGGAATAAAGGTCCAGTAGGTATGACCCGCCAGGATTCCATAGACTATATCATATTCGGAAAGGACGGAAGTGAGAGCGGTCGCAAGCGCCATGTCAAGAATATGAAATGGTATAATGAGAACAAGGACAAGGAGGAGTTCTTCAGAATGGGATTCAAGGACGGCAAGCTCTGCGTATGCAAGGGTAACGATCCATCCAAGCTGCAGCCTATTGAGTTTGACCAGCTGGTTCCTTACTTCAAGGCCAACTGCCCGGACGGTAATGAACGTAGTGCCATAGTGCTGTTCGAGATTGTTGATACCGATGGTGTGTCGGTGGAATTCATCGATAAGGTGCTGGACAAGATGGAGTCGTGGATAACGACCTTTACACGCCGTCTGTACCTGAGTCCTAAACATATTGAATGACTATGAAAGCATTATCAGAAAGAGAGCAGGAGGTGATGAACGTCATCTGGGAGGTGCGCAACTGCTGCGTGGAGGATGTCCTGCGGCGCCTGCCGGAGCCCAAACCTGCATACAATACAATCCAGACCTTCATGAAGATTCTGGAGGAGAAGGGATTCCTGGCCCACAAGCGTGAGGGCAAGAAGTTCATATTCTATCCGCTTGTGGAGAAGCCGGAGTACAACCGATGGAGCCTCAAGCACATGAAGGACAACTTGTTTGGAGGATCGGCCAAATCCCTTCTGAACACCTTTATCCGCGACAGCGATCTCACAGAGTCCGATATCGCCGACCTGATGGCGCTCCTTAAGGACCTGAAAGAGGAATCAGCCTGATTCTCGCAGCATCACCCCTCCCGACCTTAGGGAATCATACAGCGTAGAAGCCATTTTTAGCCCCCAACGTGAGCTGAAGAATGGCTTTTTCGCGGGTGTGCCCCTGATCTTAGGGAGCTGGAACGCATGTGGGGACATTTTTCTCCCTAAGGTTAGGGGGTGGCAGAAAATGCATATTCTTGGAAAATAGATGGGCAATGTCGGTTTTTTGGAGTATATTCGCTGAATAATACGGATAGACTAATCAGCAATATATGAAAAGCGATATAAAGCCGGCAGAGGGTAAACTTGGAGTGCTATGCGTAGGACTTGGTGCGGTTACGACAACCCTTATTACCGGTACTCTGATGATACGCAAGGGGCTTGCAAACCCCGTAGGCTCTTTCTCCCAGTTGGGTAAGATGCGTGTAGGCAGAGGTGAGAAGAAACAGTACCTGCATGTAGGTGATATCGTACCTCTGGCTAACCTGAATGATTTAGTTTTCGGCGCGTGGGATGTGTTCACGGACAATGCATACGAGAGCGCCAAGTACTGCCAGGTGCTCAAGCCTGAGGATATCGAGCCGGTTCGTGATGAACTGGAACGAATCAAACCCATGAAAGCCTGCTTTGATGCTGATTTTGCCAGGAATCTTGTTGACCCGTCATTCGGCCGCGTACCTGATCCGCTTTGGGTTATGCCCGATGATACCCGTTGGAACTATGCGCAGAACCTGCGCCGCGACATACGGAACTTCAGGAAGGAGAACTGCTGTGACCGTGTGATTGTGTTCTGGATTGCCAGTACGGAGTCATATACCCCGTGCAATGAAGCTGTTCACGGAAGCCTGAGTGGATTGGAGGCTGCCATGAGGGCCGATGACCGCAAGCACCTGCCTCCAAGCATGATCTACGCATATGCAGCGCTGATGGAGGGTTGTCCGTTCATAATGGGTGCTCCCAATGTGTGCGTAGATATACCTGCATTCTTTGAACTCTCAAAGAAAATGGGCCTGCCTATAGTAGGCAAGGATTTCAAGAGCGGCCAGACTATGATGAAGAGTGCTCTTGCGCCGGCTTTCCGTACTCGTATGCTTGGCGTTGAGGGTTGGTTCTCAACCAACATCCTGGGTAACCGTGACGGTCAGGTGATAGAGCATCCGGACAACTTTGAGACCAAGCGTATAAGCAAGGAATCATCGGTAGAAAGTATTCTTGAGCAGGATGAATATCCCGAACTTTATTCCGATATATATCATAAGGTAAAGATCAACTACTATCCGCCGCGTAAGGATAACAAGGAGAGCTGGGATAACATTGACATATTCGGGTGGATGAACTACCCCATGCAGATAAAGATAGATTTCCTTTGCCGTGATTCGATACTGGCAGCTCCAATCTGCCTGGATCTGATATTGTTCACTGACCTGGCTTTCAGAGCCGGTCTGAGCGGTGTCCAGGAGTGGCTCTCATTCTACGTGAAGAAGCCCATGACTTATGATGATGAGCGCCCCGTGCATGACCTTTTCCAGCAGTTTGCCATGCTCAAGAATCAGATCCGTCTGTTGGGTGGATATGAGGCTGACCAGGAATTGGATTGATATTCATTTTTAAGGGATTTTTGCATATTTATTTCTTGGATAAATGTATAATGAATGATATTTATCCCTAATTTTGCACCCGAAACGAGAATATTTATGCAATATGAAGAATAAGAACAATCGTTTGGAGGCTATCCGCCTGATCATATCTGAACAGGATATCAAGAATCAGGACCAGCTTCTGCAGGTTCTGAATGCAAGGGGTTATTCCGTGACCCAGGCAACATTGTCCAGAGACCTTAAGAAAATGAAGATCTCAAAAGTAGCCAATACATACGGTGATTATCTTTATGTCCTGCCTAACCATGCTCTGTTGCAGAAGAAGAACTCCGGCAATTCAGCGGATGAGGTAGCCATGAACCAGCCCCGTTACGGCTTCGTATCTTTGAACTTCTCGGGCAATATGGCTGTAATCAAGACCAAGCCTGGTTATGCGAGCAGTCTTGCATATGATGTTGACAACCACAACCTGCCCGGAGTGCTGGGAACGATTGCCGGTGACGACACATTGCTTATTGTGTTGGCAGAAGGTGCTAACCGTATGGAGATAAAGCGCCTGCTTGAACCGATTATTATTTCACTTTAAATACAGACATTATACTGAAAGTATATTATGGAAAACGGAATTGATGTAGTGGTTGCGGATGAGACACACGAGAAGTATGTTGACACCATCCTTGAAACCATTTCTGAAGCAGCTAAGGTACGCGGTACCGGAATAGCCAAACGTACTCATGAGTATGTGGCAAACAAGATGCGTGAGGCTAAGGCTGTAATAGCGCTGGATGGTGACAAGTTCGCCGGATTCAGTTACATCGAGACATGGCAGGACAAGAAATACGTGACCACATCGGGTCTGATTGTTCATCCCGATTACCGTGGACGTGGACTTGCCAAACGTATTAAGGATATGACATTCACTCTGGCCCGCACACGATGGCCTCATGCCAAGATATTCTCGCTTACAAGCGGTGCCGCAGTGATGGCCATGAACACCCAGCTTGGTTACAAGCCGGTCACTTTTGCCGATCTTACCCAGGATGAGGCATTCTGGAAAGGTTGTGAAGGTTGCGTGAATGTTGATATTCTGCATCGTACCGGCCGAAAATACTGCATATGCACAGGTATGTTGTATGATCCTGAGGAGTATCTTCCCGCCAAGTTGCCTGAGGACGTACTCAAGAGAATTAAGGAATTGGATAATAAGAAATAATAGAAGATATGAGCAAGAAGAAAGTAGTAGTTGCTTTTTCAGGTGGTCTGGATACAAGTTATAATGTTATGTATCTGACCAAGGAGATGGGTTATGAGGTTTATGCCGCATGCGCCAACACCGGCGGTTTCAGCCCTGAGCAGCTCAAGAAGAATGAGGAGAACGCCTACAAGCTGGGCGCAGTAAAATATGTCACTCTTGATGTCACTCAGGAGTATTATGAGAAGTCACTCAAGTATATGGTATTCGGCAATGTTCTGCGTAACAACTGCTATCCCATATCAGTATCATCAGAGCGTATTTTCCAGGCACTTGCCATTGCCAAGTATGCCAATGAGATTGGTGCCGATGCAATAGCACACGGTTCAACCGGTGCCGGTAATGACCAGATCCGTTTTGATATGACATTCCTGGTAAAGGCTCCCGGTGTGGAGATTATCACTCTTACCCGTGACCGTAACCTGAGCCGTAAGGAGGAGATCGATTACCTGAACGCCAACGGTTTCAGCGCTGATTTCACCAAGCTCAAGTACTCTTACAACGTAGGTATCTGGGGCACATCAATCTGCGGCGGTGAGATTCTGGACAGCAAGCAGGGACTGCCTGAGAGCGCTTACCTGAAGCATCCCACCAAGGACGGTTCAGAGATCCTGAGCCTGGGCTTTGAGAAGGGTGAGCTGGTAGCCGTTAACGGCAAGAAGTTCTCTGACCGCATCAAGGCCATCCAGGAGGTTGAGAAGATTGGCGCCGCATATGCAATAGGCCGTGACTGCCACGTTGGTGACACCATCATCGGTATAAAGGGCCGCGTGGGCTTTGAGGCTGCCGCCCCCATGCTGATCATCGGCGCACACCGCTTCCTTGAGAAATACACCCTGTCCAAGTGGCAGCAGTACTGGAAGGACCAGGTGGCCAACTGGTACGGAATGTTCCTGCATGAGTCACAGTACCTGGAGCCCGTAATGCCCGATATCGAGGCTATGCTGGCCAGCTCACAGCGTAACGTGAACGGAACCGTAACCCTGGAACTCCGTCCCTACAGTTTCCAGACCGTTGGTTGCGATACTCCCGATGACCTGGTACACAACAAGCTGGGTGAGTACGGTGAGGGTGCCAAGGCATGGACAGCCGATGACGCCAAGGGATTCATCAAGATTACATCAACTCCGCTGCGCGCTTACTATAGCGTGCATCCGGATGAAGAGAGATAACATTCACATTTATACAACCTTTTAAATTTGAGAATTATGGCAGAAGGAAAGAAACTTTACCGCTCATCAACAAACAAGAAACTTTTCGGAGTATGCGGCGGTCTGGCAGAGTATTTTGACGTTGACCCCACTGTAGTACGCATCATTTACCTGCTGTTGCTTCTTGGCGCAGGATTTGGACTCCTGGCCTATCTGATCTGCGCATTGATAATGCCTGAGAAGAGATGATAAAAGTTGGCATAATAGGAGGTGCCGGCTACACGGCCGGTGAGCTTATCCGCATTCTGCTGGGACATCCCGACGCAGAGATTGTGTTCGTGAACAGTACCAGCAATGCGGGCAACAAACTGAGTGCCGTGCATGAGGGTCTGATAGGTGAGACCGATATGACTTTCACTGATCAGTTGCCGCTTGACACTATCGATGTGCTTTTTTTCTGCACCGCTCACGGCGATACCCGCAAGTTCCTTGAGGCAAACACCCTGCCTGAGGGCCTGAAGGTGATTGACCTCTCCATGGACTACCGTCTGGAGGCAGAGGACAATCCTTTCATATACGGTCTGCCGGAGTTGAACCGTCGTGCCATATGCAAGAGTCAGTACGTGGCCAATCCGGGCTGCTTTGCCACAGCTATCCAGCTGGCACTGCTGCCGCTGGCCCGCAACCTGATGCTTAATGATGACGTCTATGTAAACGCCATCACGGGCAGCACGGGCGCAGGTGTCAAGCCGGGCGCAACTACCCACTTCAGCTGGCGTAACAACAACATAAGCATCTACAAGCCGTTCACCCATCAGCACCTGCCTGAGATTATGCAATCCATCAAGCACTTGCAGAGCAGCTTCAACTCCGATATCAACTTTATCCCTTATCGTGGTGACTTTGCCCGTGGCATATTCGCTACAGCTGTAGTCAAGAACGCAGTTGATATTGAGGAGTTGTATCGCATCTATCGCGAGTATTATGCAGAGGATTCTTTTGTGCATGTGGTTGATGAGCCGATAGACCTCAAACAGGTGGTAAACACTAACAAGTGCCTGCTTCATCTGGAGAAACATGGTGACAAACTGCTTGTGGTATCCTGCATAGATAACCTGCTCAAGGGCGCAAGCGGTACGGCTGTGCACAACATGAATTTGCTGTTCAATTTAAAAGAGACTACTGGTTTGAAATTAAAACCCTCCGGCTTCTAATTAATTGAAAATTGAGAATTGAAAATTGAAAATTCACGATTCAATTGAGAATTTAGATTTAGGATGAATTTATTTCCGGTATATAGCCTGTTCCCGGTCAATATCGTAAAGGGACAGGGTCAGAAAGTGTGGGATGACAAAGGTCAGGAGTATCTGGACCTTTACGGCGGTCATGCAGTAATCTGTATCGGTCATGCACATCCTCATTACGTAGAGGCAGTGAGCCGCCAGGTGGCCACACTGGGCTTCTACTCAAATTCAGTGATTAACCGTCTGCAGGAGCAGCTGGCTGAGCAACTGGGTCGTGTATCGGGCTATGAGGATTATAGCCTGTTCATGATAAACAGCGGCGCCGAGGCTAATGAGAATGCTCTCAAGCTGGCATCTTTCCATACCGGTCGCAGCCGTGTGCTTTCACTCAAGAAGGCTTTCCACGGCCGTACATCATTGGCAGTTGAGGTTACTGACAATCCTAAGATCATTGCTCCTATCAACGCATGCGGTCATGTGACCTACCTGCCGTGGGGTGACCTTGAGGCTGCCAAGGCTGAACTTGCCAAGGGTGATGTGGCTGCTCTGATAATTGAAGGAATACAAGGCGTAGGAGGTATTCAGGTACCTTCCGATGATTATATGAAAGGACTGCGTGAGGCTTGTACGGCAAACGGCACTGTAATGGTTCTGGATGAGATCCAGAGCGGTTACGGCCGTAGCGGCAAGTTCTTTGCTCACCAGTACAACGGCATCAAGCCAGACCTCATCACCGTAGCAAAGGGTATCGCCAACGGCCTGCCCTGCGCCGGACTACTTATCAGCCCCATGTTCCAGCCGGTTATAGGTCAATTGGGTACCACATTCGGCGGCAACCATCTGGCTTGCGCTGCAGCCCTGGCTGTGCTTGATGTCATAGAAAGCGAGCATCTGGTTGAGAATGCAGCAACAGTAGGTTCATACCTGCTGGAGCAGTTAAAGCAGATTCCCGGACCCAAGGAGGTTCGTGGTCGTGGCCTCATGATAGGCATGGAGTTTGAACAGCCCATCAAGGAGATCCGCCAGCGTCTGCTGTTTGAGGAACACATCTTTACCGGAGTAAGCGGCACCAACGTAATCCGCCTCCTCCCGCCCCTCTGCATCACCAAATCCGATGCCGACCGCTTCCTGGAAAGCTACGCCAAGGTAATCAAGTGATTTTTTTATCAAACGGGACCGGGGTATATCCTCTCAGGGACATTGCCCTCCCACAACAAAATATATCGATTCCGAAACTTTGTTCCAGAATCGATATTTTTTGTCGCGGGCCCCTCCCACTAGTCTCGCGTGGGTGCGAGAGTCCCTGAGAGGATATACCCCAGTCCCGTGAAAATAATTCACGGTGAGCGGAGAAACACTTTTATGGTGCGAGACTCCCAGAGAGTATATACTACTTGTTCCGCTCGTTGTGCGGCCATACTTGCAACTGGGAGGCTTGTGGATGGTATTTTCTGCAAGTACGGCTTCGAAAATAGGCAAAAACGACCATTTTACGTCCGTACTTGCAATAATACAGCTCAGGAGGCCATTTTTCTGCAAGTATGGCCAACTAAACGTGCAAAACTTTCTAGGTGAGCGGAACTTAAGGGGTTGTAATCTCTGAAATCTTGGATGTTATCCAGTTGCAGTAGCCGGTACTTCAGTTTGGGGAGCATCAGTGCAGAGGCGTTAAGCGTAGGGCCTTGGAGGATCCCGTTAAGAACGGCGCATGTTTGAGGAACGTTAGACCCCGTAGGGGGCTATGAGGACGAGTTCGACGTTTAGGGTCCGGAGAGGTCCGGAGTAGCCTCGGAACGTTGTCTCTCCAAACTGAAGTACCGGCGGTGCTTAGTTTCAGAGATTACATCCCCTTAAGTTCCCCTTATTTGCGGGAGTCGGTGCCCCAGAGCATTTTTTCGCGGAGGGTGGCAAAGAAGTCTCCCTTGGCGGGTTTGATTACGCTGATGCGGAAGGGTGCGCGGCTGATTTCTATGGCTGTGTGCTCAGGGCAGCTGAAACTGTTTCCGTCTATGGATACCAGGAAGCTGTGGCTGCGGCTGGTTACGTCCAGATGGATTGTCTCATCAGCAGGGAGCACCAGTGGACGCATGGTGAGGCTGTGGGGTGCAACAGGCGTGAGGCAGATTACATTGGTGCCCGGGGCAATGATGGGGCCGCCTACGCTCAGTGAGTAGGCGGTTGAGCCGGTAGGTGTGGCTACCACCAAGCCATCGGCCTGATAGGTGATCATGGGAGTGTCGCCTACGCTGGTGGCAACCTGAATCATAGATGATATGTCGTGCTTAAGGATAGCGATATCATTCAGGGCATAGGGCGTGTGGCCCTCGGGTAGCCCTTCCATATTAATCTGCAGAAGGTTGCGCTCCTCAAGGGTGTAGTCACCATTATGGATGCGGGTTATGGCATCGGTAATGCGGTCAGCGGTGATGTCGGCCAGGAAACCCAGGCGGCCGGTGTTGATACCAACCATGGGGATGCCCTTGCTGCCCACGCGGGTGGCGGTGCGCAGGAAAGTTCCGTCACCGCCTATGCTGATAACGGCATCGGCAGTAAAATCATTACCTTCAAAGAGACTGTCATAGGGAATATCCTGCCCCAGGTTGTGCGTCAGGAACTCATGGTAACGTTTGTCAATGGCAATCTCGTCACCAAGAGAATGCAACAGATTAAAGAACTGAAGCTCATGGCCACAGCTTTTGGCGGGTGAAGGGTTTCCGAATATTGCGAATCTCATATCTTTATAATCTTTTAAGCAATGGTGAGCGGATTTATTCCTATCTTTGCTGATTAGAGCAAGCAGGAAAGATTGCTCCCCGGCAAAGATAGTTCATTTTATTCAAGTGAGAGGAGTTATGACCAGATTAAGTGTAAATATCAACAAGATAGCCACTCTGCGCAATGCACGCGGAGGCAACAATCCCGATGTAGTCAAGACAGCCCTTGACTGCGAGATGTTTGGGGCCGATGGCATAACCGTGCACCCCAGACCTGATGAAAGACACATCAAACGTCAGGATGTGTATGACCTCAAGAAGGTGCTGACCACAGAATTCAATATTGAGGGATATCCCGCTCCTGATTTTATGGAGCTTGTAACACAAATAAAGCCGGCACAGGTTACTCTTGTGCCCGATACCCCTGAGCAGGTAACCTCAAACCACGGTTGGAATACACTTGATGAGCAGGATTTCCTGACAGACATCGTTGCTGAGTTGAAGGGACACGGTATCCGTACATCGATATTCGTGGATGCCAATGTCAAGATGGTGGAGATGGCCGCCAAGGCCGGAGCTGACCGTGTGGAGCTTTATACAGAGCCTTATGCTGAGAACTACATTAAACTGGGGCCGGAAATTGCAGTCAAACCTTTTGTAGAGGCTGCACGTAAGGCAAGAGAGTGTGGAATGGGCCTGAACGCCGGCCATGACCTTAGCCTTATTAACCTTAAGTATCTCAAGGAGCAGATTCCATGGATGGATGAGGTATCGATAGGTCATGCCTTGATATGCGATGCACTCTATCTGGGACTTGAAAAGACTATAAACGAGTACAAAAATTGCATTAAATAATATGTTCTTACAATCAACACTTGCACAGACATTAGGCGACACAGTGGCTCAGAGCCAGGTTGCCGTACAGATTGCAGAGGAGACTGCAGACAAGATGAATCTCTTGACTATGGCTATGAAGGGCGGATGGATAATGATTGTCCTGCTCATCCTGTCCATAATCTGTTTCTACATCTTCTTTAACCGCATAGCCGTTTACAGGAAGGCAGTAATTAAGGATCCGCATTTCCTGGATCGTGTAAATGACTACATGAAGAACGGTGAGATAAAATCAGCTCAGATATTCTGTCAGGCAACAGCATCACCGCTCAGCCGTATAGTTGAGAAGGGCGTAGGTCTGGCCGGTCGTGACAGTAAGGATGTGCAGATGGGTATGGAGAATGCCGCCAACGTGGAGATAGCCAAACTTGAAAAGGGCTTGTCAGGGCTTTCAACCATTGCAAGTGCCGCTCCTATGATAGGTTTCCTTGGCACCGTGATAGGTATGGTACGTGCCTTCTGGGAGATGGCCAATGCAGGCAACAATATTGATGTATCACTGCTTTCTGGTGGCATTTATGAGGCCATGATTACCACTGTAGGTGGTCTGATAGTAGGTATCATAGCATTGTTTGCTTACAATTACTTAGTGTCACGTGTTGACAGCATAACGAACGAGATGGAGTCTTTCATCCAGGATTTCACCGTTAATCTGGAGAAGTGATATGCTAAAACGTAAGAACAAAATATCGCCGCAGTTCAGCATGTCGTCCATGACTGACATCATATTCCTGCTGCTGATATTCTTTATGATAACGTCCACCATGGTGAGCCCCAATGCCATCAAGGTGCTGCTGCCGCAGAGTTCGCAGCAGACATCGGCCAAACCGCTCACCCGTGTTATCATAGACCGTGACCTGAATTACTACACGGCGTTTGGAAATGAGGATGAGATGCCCATACTATTTGAGGAACTCACAGATTTCCTGATAGACTGCTCTCAAAAGGAGCCCGATATGTATGTGGCTCTTTATGCCGATGAATCCGTACCCTACAAGGAGATTGTAAAGGTGCTCAATATAGCTAATGAGAATCAATTCAAGGTGGTGCTTGCAACGCGCCGTCCTGACCGCAAATAACAGATGAAAAGAGAGGATTTCAACATATTCTCGTTGCTGTGGACACTGCTCATTCATGCAGGTGTGATAGGACTGCTGTTGCTGTTGCATCTTACTAAACCTGTGATGCAGGCAGAGAGCGGCGTACCGGTGATGCTTGGGGATATGGGTAATCTTGATACGGATTATGAGTTTACTGAGGTGAATTCCTTGCCGGCTCCCGCACCCGCTTCTGTTCCGGTACCGGTGGCACCTCAGGCAGAGCCTGCCATTACCCAGAATATGGAGGAGACAGTAGCTATTGAGACTGGTGAGAAGGAGAAACCCGTCACGCCCGTTGAGACAGTAAGGCAACCCACTCCGGAGGAGATCCGTGCCGAGCAGGAACGCAAGGCGGCAGAGGAGGCCCAGAATCTGATGGCCAACGCATTCGGCCGCAGTAGCACAATGCAAGCCAGCGCTCCGGCAGAAACCAACACCGATGTGCAAGGCACCATGGGCTCTACCGAGGGAAACGCCTCACAAGGCAAACCTACAGGTGTAGGAAGCTATGGAACTTGGGATTTAGGTGGACGTGATATGGTTGGCGAACTGCCCCGTCCGACATATAACATACAGGAGGAGGGACGTGTAGTTGTTACAATCATAGTTGATCCTGAAGGTAACGTTATTGATACCAGAATCAACAACCGTACCAATACCACCAATCTTCAGTTAAGGAATGCTGCTGAGCAGGCTGCCCGCAAGACAAAGTTCAACGCAATAGGAGGTGAAAACAACCAAACCGGCACCATCACCTACTACTTCAAACTCAAATAACGTGATTCGTAATTTAATTTTCAATTAACAACTTCGTTGTTGACTTTTGTCGCGACTCGGCCAAACAAGCAAGCTTGATGGCTCTCACTGCTCCAAAAGTTTTCAATTCTCAATTAAAATATGGTTTACATCTTTCTTGCAGAAGGTTTCGAGGCAATAGAAACCATAACCCCGCTGGATATGCTCATCCGTGCCGGAGTGGAAGTAAACACCATCTCCATTATGGATGATTTCCTTGTCAAGAGCAGCCAAGGTATTCCCGTGCAGGCCGATGACCTGTTTGAGAACACTGATTTCAGTGATGCTGAGATGCTGATACTACCTGGCGGACAGCCCGGCTCCACCAACCTTGGCAAGCACAAGGGGCTGGAGGCTCTGTTGCGTGAGGCCTTTGAAAAGAACCTTCCCGTTGGCGCTATCTGCGCTGCTCCTACGGTTCTGGGTAAGCACGGACTGCTGCAGGGACGTAAGGCTACCTGCTATCCGGGATGCGAGGGTATGCTCAAGGGTGCTGATTGCAAAGAGACATTCGTTGAGAAGGACGGAAATCTTATTACCGCATGCGGTCCCGCCGCTGCTGTTGAGTTTGCAAAGGCTATCATCAGCCTGCTTCGCGGTGACGAGGTAACAGCCTCGGTTTGTGAAAAGATGATGTTCGGCCGTGCCTGATGCTTGATCTTGATCAGCGTGACGTCAAGTATCTGCCCGGTGTAGGCCCGGCAAGAGCCGCCCTCCTTAAAGGCGAGCTCCAGATAAGCACGCTGCAGGACCTGCTTTATTTTTTTCCTTACAAATATATTGACCGCAGCCGCATCTTCCAGATAAGGGAGGTGGACGGCACTATGCCCTATATCCAGCTCAAGGGTAAGATATTGAGTTTTGAGCAGATAGGTGAAGGCCGTAAGCAACGTCTGGTGGCCCATTTCAGTGACGGCACCGGCGTGGCTGACCTGGTATGGTTCAGTGGGATAAAATATACTTTGGACCGTTATCGCCCAGGTATAGAGTATGTGGTGTTCGGCAAACCCACCATATTCGGTGGACGTGTGAATGTGGCGCACCCCGAGATTGATGTTGAGGCCAATATCAATCTGCAGGAGATGGGCATGCAGCCCTACTACAACACCACTGAGAAGATGAAGAAGGCGGGTCTTAACTCCGCCGCCATCCGAAAGCTGATAAACAACCTGATGGCTCTTATTGTGGAGCCGCTGCCTGAGACTCTGCCTGACTGGCTACGTGAGAAGGAGCACCTTATGCCCCTTACAGATGCTCTCAAGGTTATACATAACCCGCGAACCCCGCTGGAGCTGAGGTTGTCACAGTTACGCCTCAAGTTTGAGGAACTGTTTTATGTGCAGCTTAACCTGGCTCGTTATGCAAGTGACCGTCAGCGCAAGTTCAAGGGGTATGTGTTTGCCAAGGTTGGTGACAAGTTCAATGCATTCTACAATACAAAACTGCCGTTCAGCCTTACCGGTGCCCAGAAGTGTGTAATACGTGAGATACGCAACGATATGGGCAGCGGCCGCCAGATGAACCGTCTGCTGCAGGGCGATGTGGGCAGCGGCAAGACCATGGTGGCGCTGATGACCATGCTGATAGCCATAGACAATGGATATCAGGCTTGTATCATGGCTCCCACCGAGATCCTGTCAGAGCAGCATTATGCAAATATCGGCCGTTTCATCGATGGATTGGGGCTGAAAGTTGAGCTTCTTACAGGTAGTATCAAGGGCAAACGCAGAGAGGCTATACTCAAAGGTCTCAAGGATGGCAGCGTAAATATTCTGGTGAGTACCCATGCCGTATTGGAGGATCCCGTGGAGTTTAACCGTTTGGGATTTGTGGTGATTGATGAGCAGCACCGTTTTGGTGTGGCTCAGAGGGCAAGGCTCTGGACCAAGAGCAATATGCCGCCGCACGTGCTGGTTATGACAGCTACACCCATACCACGTACGCTGGCCATGACGCTGTACGGTGATCTGGATGTTTCAATTATTGATGAGCTGCCACCGGGCCGCAAGCCCATACATACTGAGCATTTCTATGACGGCAACCATACCGCGGTCTATGCATTCCTGGACCGTGAACTCAAGAAGGGACGTCAGGCATATATAGTCTATCCGCTCATTGAGGAGAGTGAGAAGATTGACCTCAAGAATCTGGAGGAGGGTTATGAGATTGTATGCGAGAGGTTTGCCGGCTATAATGTGAGCAAGGTACATGGACGTATGAAACCGGCTGAGAAGGATGCTGAGATGCAGCGTTTCAAGAATAACGAGACGCAGATTATGGTGGCTACCACGGTCATCGAGGTGGGTGTGGATGTACCCAATGCCAGTGTCATGCTGATTGAGAACGCCAACCGTTTCGGGCTGTCACAGCTGCACCAGCTGCGTGGGCGTGTGGGCCGTGGCGCTGACCAGTCCTTCTGCATGCTCATCACTCCATATCAGCTATCGGAAGATACCCGTAAACGTATTGAGATAATGACCGCCACCTGCGATGGCTTTGAGATTGCTGAGGCAGATTTGAAGTTGCGTGGACCGGGTGATCTGGAGGGTACGCAGCAGAGCGGTATGGCTTTTGACCTCAAGATTGCCAACCTGGCACGTGACGGAGCGCTCATAGAGCATGTGCGTGAGATAGCCAAGCAGATTGTGGCCGATGACCCTGAACTTTCACGTCCGGAGAACATACTTATGGGCAGGATGCTGCGCCGACTTAAGAAAAGTCAGTTTGACTGGTCATCAATCTCGTGATATTTGATTAACTTCGCACCCTGTAAAATAAAAAAATGTACTCAAGAGCGGTGCAAAGGATTTTGATGTTTGCTGTGGCACTCCTTTCATGGGGGGCTGTCATGGCACAGGATGTCATGCCTGTACATGTAATGAATGTGCAGCCCATGGACCAGGTCCTGATACCTGCACATCTGAATCCCGGCCTTGCTATTGACCTGGACAATCCGGCATCATATCTCTACCCTGAGTGGAGCAATGAGTACGTACACAAGTTTGACAATGCGGTGCTGCCTGATACAGTAGTCATATCCATGAAAGGATATTGCATGCCTACTGACAGCACACGCATTACCGATAAGTACGGATATCGTCCACGTCGCGGACGTGCACATCTGGGCTTAGACGTCAAGGTGAAGATTGGAGACACCATCCGTGCTGCGTTTGACGGCAAGGTACGTATATCACGCTATGAGCGCCGTGGTTACGGACACTATCTTGTGATTCGTCACCCTAACGGACTGGAGACTGTATATGGACATCTGTCCAAGAAACTGGTGAATGAGAATGATATTGTCCATGCCGGTGATCCTATAGCACTGGGCGGAAACACCGGACGTTCCACAGGATCGCACCTGCATTTTGAGACCAGGATATTGGGCAATGCCATAAATCCTGCCTTGATGTTTGATTTCCCCAACCAGAAGGCAGCTACTGATTATTATGTGTATCAGAAGAATACCCGTGAGGTATATTACAAGGTCAAGAGCGGGGATACTTTGAGCAAGATTGCAATTAAGAATGAGACCTCAGTGGCCAATTTATGCAAGCTTAACGGCATTTCAAAGAATACTGTATTAAGGATTGGACAGACGCTGAGAGTGAACTGATAAGACAAGGTTATGTGTGAAGGTAATATGAATAAGCCTGACACCAACAGGCAGTTTGAGGAGGTGATAAAGACGTGTCGTGCCCTGTATGTAAAGAAACTGCAGGACTACGGTGCCTCTTGGCGTATAATGCGTCCGGAGTCGCTGACTGACCAGATTTTCATCAAGGCCAAACGTATTCGCAGCATAGAGACCAAGGGTGTGTCACTTATTGATGAGGGCATACGCTCAGAGCTTATCGG
Source organism: uncultured Bacteroidales bacterium (assembly GCA_902774275.1). Lineage (GTDB taxonomy): Bacteria > Bacteroidota > Bacteroidia > Bacteroidales > Bacteroidaceae > Colenecus. The sequence continues at coordinate 60,822 of CACYHN010000001.1, read as the reverse complement.
CATTGTCAATTACGGAATAATTGCCTTGATTCAGCTTGAATACGGCTTCTCTGATACTGTTGACAAGGATGCAGATTGGGCAGTAAAAGAGTATGACAAGTATGCTAACGCCGCCTTGGAGCTGATGAAAAAGAAAAATCATGACTATGATGAGGCCTGGCGCGGGATGCGTACCACATCTTACACAGACCTTATCCTGACCAAGATAAACCGCACCAAGGAGATTGAGAGTCATGAGGGCAAGACGGTAGTATCGGAAGGCATTGATGCCAACTATATGGATATGATCAATTATGCCGTATTCGGTTTGATCAAGATAATGGAGCAATCAAAACAGGATTGACAGGCATGGGTAGTGAGGTCAAGAAAAAAGATTTGCCGATAAAGGTTCTGGTAAACTTCTGCCGTGTGCTTCTGGGACTGACTTTTTTGTTCTCAGGGGTAGTTAAGGCTATTGACCCCGTGGGTACGCAGATAAAGCTTTCTGATTATCTGATGGCATTTGGTATGGGTGGCATGGTGCTTGAGTCCACTCTGCTCATTCTGGCCTGCCTGCTGGCGGGATTTGAGATCCTTATAGGTTCATATCTGGCTGTCGGTGCTTTCTATCGGGGTTCATCGCTTATAGCACTGATAATGATGGTCATCCTGACGCCGTTTACTCTGTATCTGGCAATGGAGAATCCGGTTGAGGATTGCGGTTGCTTTGGTGATGCTCTGGTACTTACCAATTGGCAGACATTCGGGAAAAACGTATTCCTTCTGCTGCTGGCACTGATTGTATTCATCAAGAAGAAAAAGATTGTCCCGTTTGTGGATGAACGTAGGCATTGGGTTGTGACACTGGTGGTTACGCTGATTGCCGTCAGGTTTATGGTGGGTAACATCAAGGGATTGCCGGTACTGGATTTCAGACCTTACAAGGTAGGCGTTGATCTTCGCAGTGAGGTGCTGGGGAGCGTAAAGAATCCGGAGATGACGGATTTCTCCCTGATGGATGATGATATGAATGATGTAACGGAGGAGATCCTGATGGATCCCGGTTACACGTTCCTGTTGGTATCACCGCATCTGGAAGATGCAAGTGACAGCGGCCTGGATCTTATAGATGATGTTTTTGACTATTGTGCCAATTGGGGATATAATATGATAGGAGTAACCTCATCCGGAACTGAAGCCATCAGGCAATGGACAGAGAATGCCGGTGCTGAGATTAAGTTCCTGTTCTGTGATGAGATTCCGCTGCAGACGATGGTACGTTCCAATCCGGGTCTGGTGCTGATAAAGGATGGTATAATAGTAAACAAATGGAGCTATTTCAACATACCTCCTGATGAGGAACTTTCAGCGCCGCTCGATGAGATAAGTGCAGGCCGGATTCCGGATCCTGACCCTACGCGGACTCCGTGGGCCGTGGCATTGCTGTTTGTGCTGCCTCTGCTCCTGATTGTGCTGATAGACAAGTTTAAAGGATTGATTCAATAACACTTTTAATAATACTATTTGAAATGAGAAAGAAAATTGTTGCCGGAAACTGGAAGATGAACAAGACTCTCCAGGAAGGTATTGCTCTCGCTGAAGAGCTGAATCAGGTGTTGGCTGCTGACAAGCCAAATTGCGATGTAATAATCGGTACTCCGTTTATTCATCTTGCCAAGATTTCTGATATCATTGACCACAAGGTTATCGGCCTTTCAGCTGAGAACTGCGCTGACAAGGAATCAGGTGCTTATACCGGTGAGGTATCAGCTGCTATGGTTAAGTCAACAGGTGCTGAGTATGTAATCCTGGGTCACTCAGAGCGCAGAGAGTACTATCATGAGACCTATGAGATCCTTAAGGAGAAGGTTCTGCTGGCTCTTGCCAACGGTCTTAAGGTTATCTTCTGCATCGGTGAGTCACTCGATGAGCGTGAGAAGGGTATTCAGAACCAGATTGTAAAGGCTGAGTTGGAGGGTTCAGTATTCAACCTCTCTGCTGATGAGTTCAAGAACATCACTATCGCCTATGAGCCTATCTGGGCTATCGGTACCGGTAAGACCGCTACTGCTGATCAGGCAGAGGAGATTCATGCTTACATCCGTTCAGTGATTGCCGATAAGTATGGCAAGCAGGTTGCTGAGGATACTTCTATCCTTTACGGTGGCTCATGCAAGGCTTCAAATGCTCCTGAGCTGTTCTCAAAGGTTGACATCGACGGTGGTCTGATTGGCGGTGCTTCTTTGAAAGTTGCTGATTTCAAGGGCATCATCGACGCCTGGAAAAAGTAATATTTCATCCTTTTTTCGGCGCTGGTTTGTAAAACCATCATCCGAAAATAGGATAAAATCCATAAAACAATCATTTATGCGAAAAACCGTATTATTGTTTTTTATGGTTCTCTTTACGGCTCTGGCCAGCGCCCAGCAAAGGACGCTGGTCCAGGAGCTGGAGAGGAGAGTTCCGGGTAGGGGGCAGATACACGTTGAAAGAGATGTGCGTCTGGACAGCCTTATAGGAAAGGTATCTGAGGCTGAGTCTGGCACTAAGATTAAGGCCAAGGGATACCGTATCCAGGTCTATGCCGGAAACAATACACGTGCATCGAAAGAGAGGGCTAATGAGGTGGACCGTTATATCCGCGCTCTCTATCCTGATCTGCCGGTACACACAGAATTCAAAAACCCGCGCTGGCTCTGCACCGTAGGTGATTTCCTCTATTATGAGGAGGCATACGAGACGCTGCGCAAACTTAAGAAAGAGACCCCGTACAAGGGTATAATAATTTTACGTAATCAGGATATTACAATCCCGCTATGAGTTCACTGATACCATATTCCGATGAAGAGTCAGAGAAGTTTCTGGCATTGAAGCATCACTATGAGGAGATTCTTAAACTTATTGAGCCCGATGCAGGCCGTGAAGGTCTGGTGCGTACTCCTCTGCGTGTAGCCAAGACGCTTCTGGACTTTACCAGCGGATATGAGATTGATCCTGCCGCCATCCTTAAATCCGCCATGTTCAAGGAGGATTACAGCCAGATGGTGATAGTAAAGGATATTGACTTTTATTCTCTGTGCGAGCATCATATGCTACCTTTCTACGGCAAGGCTCATGTGGCATACATCCCCAACGGTTATATTACCGGACTGAGCAAGATTGCCCGTGTGGTAGATGCTTTTGCCCGCCGCCTTCAGGTCCAGGAACGCATGACATCACAGATCAAGGACTGCATTCAGGAAACCCTACAGCCCCTTGGCGTGATGGTGGTCATTGAGGCCAGTCATATGTGCATGCAGATGCGCGGCGTGGAGAAACAGAACTCAGTCACCACTACATCCGATTTTACCGGCGCATTCAACCGCGCTAAGACTCGTGAGGAGTTCATGAACCTCATTGCACCAAGAAAGTGACCTATTGGGTCACCACCGCACCTGCGTTTCCCTGTGCGTGATCATAATTCGCAGAAGGTTTCCAATTGCAGTCAGTAAAACGTAATCCCGACAGCAAAGCGTTGTCGGGATTACGTTTTACCCGGCCTGGAAGGCCGGCAGAGTGGAATGGAATGAATTTTCACGTTAAGTCAAACGAATAAAGGGAATTTGTTCACTTTATCGTGACGTGTGAAAATCGGATATAGCCAAATGAAATGGAACGGGTTTGGGGTGTCGCCACCCCAAACTAAAAAAATGTCGTGTACCTAATACGCAGATAAGTTTCCAGATAGGGACTTTTTAGGCCCTGAAGGGGCCATAAAAGTCAAAAAAAATCGAGCTGTGAAGCAGCGAGAAATCCGCCGCATTAAAGATTAACAACCCTCTCTCCCAATACCTTAGAGAGCTCAGCCCGGGCAGATAAAAGCTGCTTGTAGCGGCGCTGGAGTTCCATAAGCTTATCAGTTGATTCCAGGGTGGAGGGATCCTGCATCTGCTTTTCTATCTCTTTGATCTCAAGGCGGAGCACCTCCATCTGGTAGTCGGCCATGATGTGACGTGTAAGCTGGAGCAAGCGCTGCCCGTCTTCAACGGGTTTGTTGTCCTTGAAGATGGTGCTCAGCTGGTAACGCTCCTCCATGAGGCTGGCGGCTGTGAGGCTAACGAATGTCTCGGGGTGGGACATGAAGAACTTCTCACTGTTGAAATCCTTCTCTTCTATATGCTCAGCCATGAGCTCCACAAAACGCTTATAGACAGGATGGCGGAACTCGAGCCCATCATTCTGTAGTGAGCCTACTATGAATTGTCCTACAGTCATATCCTGCTCCTGATCCTCTTCATTACGGAAGGTACACATCACTTTGCCACCATATCTTACTATGAGTTGGGACAGGAGGCGTTCTTTATCCATCATGGGGCCCAGGCCTTCACGTTTCAGTGCGCGGACTTGTTGACGTAGTTTATCTTCTGCTGAAATCTCAGGTTGCGGGGCGGGTTCGGAAGGTGTATCGGGCGTGTCAGGATTATCTGATTCAGTGGTGGCTGGTTCTGGATTTTGCCCGTTTTCATCGGCTGATTGGGCCGGACGAGGGGCTTGCGCAGCTGCCTGAGCCTGCTCGCGTTGGCGGCGGTTCACGTCATTAATGAGCAGACGCTCATCAATCTTCATTATCTGGCTGCACTCGGTGATATAGACTGATCTCACAATGGGATCCTGTATTACCGATATGCTCTGCGTGATACTCTTGATAAGCTCGCTGCGGCTGTAGGGATCATCGGCCGCATCCTCCATAAGGAGGTTCACCTTGAAGCGGATGAAATCCACCTGGTGAGTGTCAATGTATTTCTGGAACTCGGTGGCTCCGCGGCCCTGGGCAAAGCTGTCGGGGTCCTCACCGTCGGGCAGCAGCAGGACCTTTACGTTCATGCCCTCTGCCAGTAGCATGTCTATACCGCGCAGGGAGGCTTTTATGCCGGCCTTATCGCCGTCATAGAGTACGGTGATGTTGTTGGTAAAACGGTGTATCAAGCGTATCTGGCCAGGGGTAAGAGATGTGCCGCTTGATGCAACTACATTCTCCACGCCACTCTGGAACATAGATATGACATCGGCATAACCCTCTACCAGGAAACAGCGGTCCTTGCGTACTATGGCCTGTTTGGCCTGCCAAAGTCCGTAGAGTTCACGGCTCTTGGAGTAGATTATTGACTCCGGAGAGTTTACGTATTTGGCTACCTTGGCATCGGCATTCATTATGCGGCCGCCGAATGCCACCACCTTGCCTGCTATGGAGTGCACGGGGAATATAACGCGGCCGTGGAAACGGTCACGCAGCTGGCCGTCATTCTCACGCTCGTAACAGAGTCCGGTCTTGATGAGGTTCTCCTTTGTATAACCTTTGGCCAAAGCGGCGCGGGCCAGGGCATCGGGCTCATCGGGACAGTATCCCAAATGAAACTTTTCAAGTATGTCATCACGGAATCCGCGCTTGCGGAAATAGGCCAGGCCTATGGCACGTCCCTTATCGGTATTGAGCAGGGTGTCCTTGAAGAAATCCAGCGCAAACTGGTTGGTAATGAACATTGACTCACGTTCGTTCTGCAGGGCTTTCTCTGAGTCAGTCAGCTCACGTTTGCGGAACGGTATGCCGTATTTGTTGGCCAGCCATTCGGCCGCATCCTGGAACGACATCTGCTCGTGCTCCATAAGGAAATGGATGGCGTTGCCGCCCTTGCCGCAGCTGAAGCACTTGCAGATTCCCTTGGAGGGGGAGACGTAGAATGACGGGGTCTTCTCGTTATGGAACGGACACAGCCCCACATAGTTTACACCGCGTTTGCGCAGGGTGACAAATTCCGATACCACATCAACAATGTTGGCGGCATCGAGTATCTTCTCTATGGTAAGCTGGTCTATCATGAAAACCTCATATCGGGATGGGACTTCAAAAATACAAAAAAGAGCTCAATTCAAGGTCGATGCTGACGTTCAACTGCTATTATTTTCCTAAAAATTCCGAAAAATAAAAATCTTAATTTTTATTGGCTATTTTGATTCTTGTTTTTGACCGAAAAACACTTATTTTGTAACGAAAATTTTATTGTAACGTAAAATGGACACCAAACCTTACAAAATCAGAGAAAGGATTGAAAAGGAAGCCGGTTACAGAGGCCTTATTCGTGCAGAACTTGCAGATGAACTTTATGACGGTGTTCTTACAATCATTGTGGCGCAGAAGAAATACCGTGACAAGGATTATTCTGCCCGTCAGCTTGCGAATGACCTGAATACTAACCCCAGGTATCTTTCGGCAGTTATCAATTCAAGATTCGGAATGAACTATTCCAGTCTGGTGAATGAATTCAGGGTGCGTGACGCAGCGCACATGCTGACTGACAAACGTTATGCGGACATGACTATGGAGGAGATAGGCGCTAAGGCTGGTTTTGCCAACAGGCAGTCTTTCTATGCGGCCTTCTTCAAAGAGAAGGGTGAAGCTCCCCATCAGTATAAGAAACGCCATCTTGCCAAGTGAAATGACAGTTCAGGAGAGAATCCTTGACATAAAGCAGAAGTTGCGGCTCAGTATGAACGGCGTTGTCTCCGGAAGCATGAGGCAGGCCGGCATAGAATACAAGCTCAATTTTGGTGTAGGGATTCCTGAACTCAAGAGGATAGCTTCAGAGATAGAAAAGGATGCAGAGCTTGCGGGTGGTCTCTGGAAGGAGGATATCCGTGAATGCAGGATGATAGCAGCTATGATATATCCGGAGGACCGGTTTCTGCCGGACCTGGCGGATGTATGGATTGAACAGATAGAATATCCTGATCTTGCAGAGGTATGCTGCATGTACCTTTTCTGCAGGATGCAGGGTGCATCAGAGGCCGCTTTCCGATGGATTGCTTCCGATAACGGAATGGCCCGATATTGCGGATTCCTTACGTTGGCCCATCTTTTGCGCCGGGAGCGTGAGATGAGTGAACGTTATGTGCAGGAGTTGAAAGACCAGGCAGAGGCAGCCATAAAAGGATCTGACCTGATGTGTGCGCAGGCGGCCAGGACTGCTTTGGATTGCCTGGAGAGAGACAATGGATAAGACGGAGAGTTTACGTCAGGCCCGGCAGAAACTGTCGGATTACGTGCGTATCAACTCCTTGAGATATACGCAGGAGAGAGAGACGTTACTTGATGCCATATATCTGACAGAGACTCCGTTCTCGGCCGAAGCCATGTCAAAACAGATGTCCGAGAAGAGGCGCATGAGAGTAAGCCGTGCCACCGTATATAACAACCTGGGGCTGTTTGAGCGTGCGGGTCTGGTGAGGAAGGTTTACATAAATGAGCAGGTGCTGTTTGAGAGGACAGACCGGAATGTTGGCGTGATACGCCTGCAGTGCAGTAATTGCAACAAGGTGACAGAGATGAACGATGACAGGGTCCGACATCAGATAAGTGAGATGAGGACGCGTCGTTTTACCATGACCGGATGGTCATTGAGCGTTTATGGCCTGTGCAGCTCATGCATGGCTACGCTCAAGCGTAAACAGAAAAAGTTAATGAATAAAGATAAAGAGAAAAATGAAAACAGAAAAGATTGACGTACTGCTGGGACTTCAGTGGGGTGATGAGGGTAAAGGTAAGGTAGTGGATGTTCTTACTCCCCGTTATGATGTTGTGGCACGTTTCCAGGGTGGTCCTAATGCCGGACATACCTTGATTTTTGACAACAAGAAATTTGTGCTCAAGTCAATTCCTTCAGGAGTGTTTCAAGGTAACAAACAGAATATCATAGGTAACGGAATGGTGCTTGACGCCGCCCTGTTCAAGGCAGAGGCTGAGGCACTTGAGGCTGCCGGCATAGATCTTAAGAGCCGTCTGCTCATCTCCAAGAAGGCACATCTTATCCTGCCTACACACCGTCTTATGGACAGTGCGCTGGAGGCGTCAAAGGGTTCAAACAAAGTTGGTACCACTGGTCGTGGAATAGGCCCCACATATACTGACAAGGTGGCCCGTACAGGTGTCCGCGTAGGTGACCTGCTGCGTCCTGATTTTGAGGAGCGTTACGCTGCCGCACGTGCCGCTCATGAGCGTACCCTTAAGAGCCTCAACTTTGAGTATGACCTGGCTCCGCTGGAGAAGGCATGGCGTGAGGGCATCGAGTATATGAAACAGTTCAAGTTCGTGGACAGCGAGCATTTTGTGGCTAACCTTCTGCGTGAGGGCAAGACCATACTTTGCGAGGGCGCTCAGGGCACAATGCTTGACATAGACTTTGGTTCATATCCTTTTGTAACCTCATCAAACACCATCTGTGCAGGTGCATGCACCGGTCTGGGTGTTGCTCCGCGTAACATCGGTAAGGTTTACGGTATCATGAAAGCCTACTGTACACGTGTAGGCAGCGGTCCGTTCCCCACAGAGCTGTTTGACAAGGATGGTGAGGCTCTCTCTGACCGCGGTAATGAGTTCGGTGCTGTAACAGGTCGTCGCCGCCGTTGCGGTTGGGTTGACCTGGTGGCTCTGCGTTATGCCGTACGCCTGAACGGTGTCACAGACCTGATCCTGATGAAGAGTGATGTGCTTGATGTGTTCAAGACCATCAAGGCTTGCGTGGCATACAAACTGCCCGATGGCACCCAGACTGATGAGTTCCCGTTTGACTGCGAGGGTGTAGAGCCTATCTATGAGGAGCTTCCCGGTTGGCTGACAGACCTTACCGCTCTCCATGACGAGGATGAGTTCCCAGAGGAGTTCAACAATTACATATCATTCATTGAAGAGTATCTTGAGACCCCTGTTTCAATAGTTTCAGTAGGTCCGGACCGTAACCAGACAATCGTTCGCGAGTAATGCTTGTATTATTGACAACACTTCCGGGATATCCGGGTTATTCGTCACCAGCCGCAATGTATTGGATTCTGTTTATTGCTATAGCAATCCTGAGCTTTTCTGTACAGAATAATCTGAACCGTAAGTTCAAGAAGTACTCCAAGGTACCTACCCGAAACGGCAGTACAGGTTTTGAGGTGGCATCCAGGATGCTTACCGAGTACGGTATTGGCAATGTCAAGATTACCTGTGTGGAGGGTAAACTCACGGATCATTACAATCCTGAGGATAACACTGTAAACCTGAGCAAGGATGTCTATTACGGCAACAGCATAATGGCTGCGGCTGTGGCTGCCCACGAATGCGGACATGCCGTGCAGCATGCCAAGCAGTATGCACCTGTCAAGATGCGTTCTGCCTTGGTGCCGGTGGTGCAGTTCTCTTCACAGATTGTTACCTGGGTGCTGTTGGCAGGTATCCTTATGATTGAAGTCTTTCCGGGTATCATGCTTGCGGGCATCGTTCTGTTTGCCATGACCACCCTGTTCAGTTTCATAACCCTGCCGGTTGAGGTTGATGCCAGCCGCCGGGCTTTGGCTTGGCTCAAGCAGACCGATATCGCCCGGGGTGAGACTATGGAGGCTGCTACCGATGCCCTTAAGGCTGCCGCTTACACCTATGTTGTGGCTGCCATAAGTTCATTGGGCACACTGATTTATTACATAATGATTTACGGGTCGAGAAGACGTTGATTAATAGATGAAACCATCAATTCCCAAAGGTACGCGTGACTTCACTCCGGTGGAGATGGCACGCCGTAACTACATATTTGATACCATACGCGGAGTGTTCCGTCTGTTCGGCTACAGTCAGATAGAGACTCCCTCAATGGAGAACCTCTCCACCCTTATGGGTAAGTACGGTGAGGAGGGCGATAAGCTCCTGTTCAAGATACAGAACTCAGGCGATTACATGAGTGGTCTGACTGATGAGGAACTGCTCTCGCGCAACAGTTTGAAACTTGCATCCAAGTTTTGTGAGAAGGGCCTCCGTTATGACCTTACGGTTCCGTTTGCACGTTTTGTGGTGATGCACCGTGAGGAACTTCAGTTCCCTTTCAAGCGTTTTCAGATTCAGCCTGTATGGCGTGCCGACCGTCCACAGAAGGGCCGTTACCGTGAGTTCTACCAGTGTGATGCCGATGTGGTGGGCAGTGATTCTCTGCTCTATGAGATTGAGCTCATACAGATGATAGACACCGTGTTCAGCCGCTTTGGCGTGCGCGTGGCAATCAAGCTGAACAACCGCAAGATCCTGGCCGGCATTGCCGAGAGCATCGGCCAGTCAGATAAGATAGTTGATATTACCGTAGCCATTGATAAGCTGGACAAGATAGGTCTGGACGGCGTGAATGCTGAACTGGCCGATAAAGGCCTGCCGCAGGATGCCATTGACAAACTGCAGCCCATAATCAAGCTTACCGGCTCCAACAGCGAGAAGTTGGATACTATAGCAACAGTGCTTGCAGGTAGTGAAGCTGGCCTGAAAGGTGTGGAGGAGTGCCGTTTCATTCTGGATGGTGCCACCAAGCTCGGACTCAAGAACCAACTGGAGCTTGACCTCACTCTGGCTCGTGGCCTCAACTATTACACTGGCGCTATTTTTGAAGTAAAGGCGCTTGATGTTGAGATAGGTTCCATAAGCGGTGGCGGACGTTATGATAACCTGACCGGCATATTCGGACTTCCCGGTGTGAGTGGCGTGGGCATATCTTTTGGTGCTGACCGTATCTATGATGTGCTGAATCAGCTTGATCTCTATCCCAAGGAGGCCCAGGGTGGCGTAAAGGTGCTGTTCCTGAATCTGGGTGAGCAGGAGGCTCAGTTCTGCATGGGACTGCTTACGCAGCTCCGCAAGGCAGGCATTCCCGCTGAGATTTATCCTGATGCTGCCAAGATGAAGAAGCAGATGTCTTATGCCAATGCACATGCCGTTCCTTATGTGGCTATTGTGGGCAGTGACGAACTGGCTCAGGGTAAGGTTACTCTCAAAAATATGGAAACCGGCGAGCAGGCTTTGGTTAGTGCTGACAAGTTGGAAGATAGTTTAATTGAAAATTGAAAATTGAGAATTGAAAATTGGCCATGCGGTGCGTATCTTTACGCAGGTTCTGCGTATTAATTCTCAATTCTCAATTCTCAACTCTCAATTTATATGAATGAGGAATTCGATATAAGAGCACAGCAGTTGACGAGTGACAAGGAGCTGGATAACGCTCTGCGTCCGCTTAAGTTCGATGATTTTGCCGGACAGGGCAAGATTGTGGATAACCTGCGTGTGTTTGTGCAGGCAGCCCGTCAGCGTGGCGAATCGCTTGACCATACCCTGCTGCATGGCCCTCCCGGACTGGGTAAGACTACGTTGAGCAACATCATAGCCAATGAGCTGGGCGTGGGCTTCAAGATTACATCGGGCCCCGTGCTGGACAAGCCGGGTGACCTGGCCGGAATCCTTACTTCACTTGAGCCCAAGGATGTGCTTTTTATTGATGAGATCCACCGCCTGTCGCCTGTGGTAGAGGAGTATCTCTACTCAGCCATGGAGGATTACCGTATAGACATCATGATAGACAAGGGTCCGTCGGCCCGCAGCATACAGATAGACCTCAACCCGTTTACCCTGATAGGTGCCACCACCCGCAGCGGCCTGCTTACCGCACCGCTCCGCGCAAGGTTCGGCATCAACATGCATCTGGAGTATTATGATGCCAAGACTTTGCAGAAGATCATTCTGCGTTCAGCCGGTATCCTGGGCATACCTTGCGATGTGGATGCTGCTGCTGAGATTGCGGGACGTAGCCGAGGAACGCCCCGTATAGCCAATGCCCTGTTGCGCCGCGTGCGTGACTTTGCGCAGGTAAAGGGATCAGGGCGTATCACCGTATCCATAGCCAATATCGCTCTTGAGGCTCTCAACATAGACAAGTACGGTCTTGACGAGATTGACAACCGCATACTGACCACCATCATTGACAAGTTCAAGGGTGGTCCGGTGGGTATAGGTACAATTGCCACGGCACTCAGTGAGGATGCCGGAACCATAGAGGATGTGTATGAGCCGTTCCTTATCCAGGAGGGATTCCTCAAGCGTACACCGCGCGGACGTGAGGTGACGGATCTGGCCTATACACATCTGGGCCGTTCCCGCTACGCCTCAATGTCAGGTGACCTTTTTGAGTAAAATTGCAACGTTTTTGCAGCGCTTCTTGACGTATTCTGCATTTTTTCAGTTTATATATTTGCAGAAGAATCAATATAAATTTGTGTACTTATGAGATGCCTTTGTAAAATTACACTTCTGATTATCATTATGACACTGACTACTGTGACTGCCAGCGCGGATAAGTATTCACGCGCCTGGAAGAAGGTGGAAAAACTTATTAAGGATGACCTCCCTGAGAGTGCGGCTAAGGAGATAAACCATATCTGGGATATGGCCGCAGAGGATAATGACGGCCGCCAGATGCTTAAGAGTGCCGTCTATATTACCCAAGTACAGCAATCCTACAGCGAGAACAGCATTTCTTCCGGATTGGAACTGTTCAATACGCTTCTGCCCAAGCTGAGGGTGCAGGAGCATAAGGCGTTGTGCCATGCATTCATTGCCAAGGGTTATATAAGGTTCTGGGAACTGAACAAATACAGATTCAGGACAAATGACCCGTCAGATGAAGAAAACCTGCCGTTGGAGCGTTGGACGGCCAGGATGATATGTGACACCATCTGCTACCATCTGGACCAGTCCATCAAACTGGCGGGCTATGTGTCATCGGGCTACTATCTGGAGTTTTTCCCTGGCGGAAACAAGGCGGGACAGAAACTACGCCCCAACCTGGTGGACATGCTCATGGACAACGCAATAGTGCTGATTACAGATTATAGGCTCACTTTAGGCAAACGTACGTTCTTTAATGACAGCCGTCTGTACGGTACCATGCAGGATTTTCTGGCGGCTACAATTGATGTTACACCTGATGACCCTGACCTATGGATGATCTATGTGCTGAGACGTCTTACCCAGCATAATTACGGAGCCAAGCCTGATATCCGCTGTACCATTGATATAAGGAGGATGCAGGTTCTTGATGAATACCTGTCAAATGACGGTAAGTGGGACAGGAATGATGAGGAGTGGCTCAAAGGTGCCGTAGCCCTGGCTGAGTCATATACCAAGAAGGTCAAGTTCAGCACCATGCTCTATAGCAAGGCAGCGCGCAAGATAACTGACAGCATGGGTCAGGAAATGTCCGATGAAAAGGCAGAAAACCTGATGCGTCAGGCACGTGATATATGTATTGCCGCCCAGAAGAAATGGCCCAAGAGTGAAGGCGCGCTTGAGTGCCTTGCCATCAAGGAAGAGATAGAGCGTAAGAGTGTAAGGATAACACTTGATTCTGACCTTGTGCCCGGAGAGCGCAATATAGCCAAGCTGAATTTCAGGAATGTCAACACCATTTATCTTAAGTTGGTGGAGGCTACCGGCCGTATGGAGAGGGGAAAGGATGAGATAACCCTTATGTCAGAGCTGAACCAGTCATCGACGGTAGTGGAGTGGAGTATGAGGGTGGATGATCCGGGTGATTTCATGGAACACTCTGCATTTGCCGATATAACACCTGTGATGCAGGGCTGCTATTACCTGTTGGCATCGACAGGCCCCTATTTCAACAGCGGTGATTGCATTGCTTACGAGTATCTGGAGTGTAACGGTATCAGATTCCTCAATATGGTGCAGAACAATGGAACTCTGTACGGAAGAGCTGTTGACACACGCAGCGGCAAGCCTATCCCGGACTGCAAATATACAGTGTGGAAGACCAACTATAATGATGAACTGGTCAAGGTGGCTACAAGTGGCATAACCGGTTCTGACGGATATATCCTGGTGGAAGGCCTGGCCAACAGCCGTTACAGGATTGAACTGGAGGGTGGCGGCAGTCGTGGTAACGCCACATTCAATATCCCATGGAAGAGTGATATGCCTGAGCGGCAGTATGTGAGGGTTTTCACAGACCGTTTCACTTATCTGCCCGGTGATTCCGTGCAGTATTCAGGTGTAGTATATACTAATGACGGGGAGAATGGGCATGTGTTGGCAGGGGTTACGGTCAATGTTGCCATAGAGTTCTTTGATATGAATGGTGACGGTGACGATGAGGCCTCATATGCTCTTGTGACAGACAGCATGGGCGTATTCAAGGGCAGTTATAAGATACCTGAAAACTGTATGCCCGGATCGATTGAAATATTTGCGGAATCAGATGAAGATGATAAATATGATTTTGCTGGTTCCAGAGCTATAAAGGTGGAGTCATTCCGTCAGCCTAAGTTTGAGGTTAAGATAGATGATGTAAAGGATGAGGTAAGGTATGACAAACCGGTTACGATAAAAGGTAAGGCTATTTCATTTACCGGTATTCCGGTAGATGGGGCCTCTGTGACGTGGTATGCCGGAGTGGGCTCATTTGCCTGTCACAGGTTCTGTATCCTTGATGATAGGGGTGATGTAAGGATTGGGGCCGGTCAGGCTAAAACCGGTTCTGACGGTTCATTCAGTTTTGATGTGACCGTTCCTGGTGATATAATGGTTGAAGAGTATTGCTGGGTGCATGTAAATGCCGTTGTCACTGACTTGAACGGTGAGACGCATGAATACAATATTTCATATGGTGCCAGAAATAAGGCGGAGAGAGAGATCTATGTAGCATCACAGGGTTCCGTGCTGGGTAAAAACGGTCTTCAGACCCTCTTATTCCGATTGACAAGTACTGCCAACAACAACCTGGTATCAGGCGATATCAATGTCAAGGTGTCACGTCTCAGCTGGCTTGAAACTCCGGGTCTGCCTCTACCTTTCAGCATCGTTGAAGGCAGAGAAAAGAAGGATCTGTCAAAATGTATCTCCAACCAGCATCTTAAGGAGCGTTTCCCGCGTTATGATTTTGACTTGAACGGTGAAGACATCATGGAGATTCCTGTATTTGAAGGTGTGGTTCCGTTTGATAAGGATGACAGGGAGTCTATGATGCTTATGCTTGACGGCTTGCAGCCCGGCATCTATCGCGTGACTGCCAATGCTGCAATGTGTAGGAAATCAGTTACAGAGTTCACGTTCTTCAACGAGGATGACTATAGTTTCATGCCCCAGAAACCGTTGTTATGCAGTTTTGATAAAGAGAAGACTTCACGTGGTATATATAGCGCAGAGGTTGGTGATACCGCCCGTATCAGACTGGGAAACAGCCGTAAGGGCACGCTGATACATTACATTATAGAAAACAAGTACGGTGTCTATGACCGTGGTATGCTGGAGAGCAACGGCAAGCAGCAGATTCTGAGTATTCCTGTAACCGATGAGCTTGTGGGTATGTTTGCCGTGCATTGCTGCGTGATATATGAAGGCGTATCAGAAAACAGGTCTTTCCAGTTTGAGGTTCCTGACCGTCCCAAACAGCTCAGGTTTGAACTTGAAACATTCCGTAACATCCTGGAGCCTGATGAGGCAGAGGAGTGGAATATCCGTATATCAGACTGGCAGGGCAATCCCGTAACTGCCGCTATCATGCTTGACATGTATGACCGCGCACTTGACAAGTACGGAGTGAACAGGATTGTCTTTTCTCCGTTCGGTTCAAAATGGGTAGGCGGTCGCAGCCTCCTGCAGAATGGTTACAATACATCAGGCCAGTATGCACCTTGGCTGCATGTATTCGGTAACAGTTATGAATATAAGGGCAAGCGCGCCATTACGGGTACTCTTATTGACCCGTTCATGAATTACAGCCGCAGAGCCCGTGGCATGAGGATGTACAAGAGTAATGAGATGGCTGTGGATCTTGTTGCTGACGTTGCATTTAATGCATCCGCACAGTCCGTACCTCTGGCATCAGCAGCCACCATTAATCAAGCTGATTTTGAGGGTCTGGGTATTACCACCGTTGATGAGGTACTTCAGGGCGGCCTTTCCAATATGGATATTGTGTTTGATACCCGTTCTCTGCCGGAAGAGGACTTGCAGGGCATGATTGATGAGCAGAGTGGTGCGGTTGCCATACGCTCAGACCTGAATCCTACCGGTCTGTTCGGGTATCTTATTACAGATTCCACGGGCAGGGCCATATACCGTTTCCGTGTTCCGCAGTTGCTCACTGAGTGGAAGATACAGGGTATAGCATTCACGGATTCTCTACAGACAGGCCGTGTTGACACCACCCTTGTTACCCGCAAGAAGATTATGGTGGAGCCTGCATCGCCCAGATTCCTGCGTCAGGGTGACCGCATGGAGTTTACGGTCAAGGTGAGCAATATGACTGAACAGAATCAGAAGGCTGTAGTCACGATGACCCTTACTGATGCTGTTACGGGCAAGGCTCTGGGCATTATAGAGGGCGGATATAAGAAGAATGTTACCGTTCCCGCAGAGGGAAGTGCAAGTACATCATTTACCATAAAGGTTCCGGCTGGGCTTACGGCTGTGACCTACCGCCTTACGGCAGAGACCACAGGCCACAGTGACGGTATTCAGGAGACCATCCCTGTACTCTCCAACCGTACGCAGGTAACCCAGGCTCTCTCACTCTTTAACAACGGCAGTGAGAAACGCACCTTCCGCTTTGAGGTGCTTGACAAGCCGCGTTCCTCCACTATGGCCGATGAGCAGCTTACCCTTGAGTACAGTGCAACACCTATCTGGTATGCTATCCAAAGCCTGCCTATAATGATAAGGGTTGATGATCCCAGTAACCTGCGCCTGTTCCATAGTCTGATGGGTGCTGCCATCTCACAGGATCTGTCAAGCCGATATCCCGCTATCCGACAGATGCTTGATGAGTGGGCTGAGCTGCCCGCATCAGAGTGGCAGACACAGTTGGAACGCAATGAAAGGCTTACCGGAACCCTGCTTGAGGAGACTCCGTGGCTCAGGAGCAGCAGGAGTGAGCGTGACCGCTTGCGTTCACTTGCCAAGGATCTTGGATCAGAAGAGACGGCCCAGGCCTTTGAGAAGGCTCTAAGAAAGATCATTGATGCTCAGAACAGTGACGGCAGTTGGTCATGGTTGGATGGTTCTCCTGCAAGCCTGCATATCACTGATGAGATCATGCAGTGTCTTGGCCTCCTCATAGAGAACGGTATCATTGAAGTTACTCCAGAGCTAAAGGTTACATTGCAAAAGGGCCTTGACTATATGGATAGCCTGTTTTTCAAGAGGTATGATGCAGAGAAGAAACCAGAATTACTGGGATACAGTGAATTGAGCTACCTGCTTACCCGCTCGTACTACACCTCTTATCCTTTCAATGGAAAATCGATTGCAAGCCACACCTTCTTTACACGTCTGGCCGAGATAGAGGATACGCATAACCTTAGCCTCTATTTCCGTTCACAGCTGGCATTGCTTATGTCACGTAACGGCAAGAAAGAGCTTGCTGAGCACATAGCGGCTACACTTGTTGAGCGTTCTCTATACAGCGATGAAATGGGCCGATATTGGCGTGACAACGAGGGCGGACTGCTCTGGCATGAGGCTCCCATTGAGACTCAGGCACTCATAATCCGCACTCTGCTTGCAGTGGGACGTGAGAAGGAGGCTGTTGAGGCTGCACGCTGGCTGCTCAAGCAGAAGCAGACCACCGGTTGGGGTTCATCGCCCGCCACTGCCGCTGCAGTTACGGCTCTTATGGCTACCGGCAGCAATGTGCAGTTGGAGTCAGATCCTGATATCACGATCTATGTGGGCAAGGAGGCCGTCAAGGCATCGGACAGCAAGGCTACGGCCGGTTATACCACCAAGACCTGGCAGGGCCCGATAAGCCGTGACAAAGCTGATATTACCGTTGATGCCAAGACCGCGGGCATAAGTTGGGGTGCAGTTTACCGTTCATTTACTGAAGAACTTGACAAGGTTGAGAAACAGGAGAACGGAATGTCACTCAAACGAACCATCTTGCGCGTGATACACGGTGCTGACGGTGACCGTCTGGAGGAGGTCAAGGAGGGTACCAAGCTTCATGTAGGTGACCGTCTGAGGATACGTTTTGACCTTACGACAGACCGTAACCTGGAGTATCTGCAGCTTGCCGATATGCGTGCCGCATCCGTTGAGCCTGTAAGTACCGCTGCCGGTTACAGTTACAACTGGCGTGATGACATAGGCTATTATTCAGCACCGGGCAATACCCGTAACGTCTTCTACATAGACCGTCTGAGTAAGGGAAGTTACGTGATAGAGTATGAGGTGAACGTGCAGAAACCGGGTCGTTTCACTGTAGGAAATGCTGTGATGCAGTGCCTCTATGCTCCCGCTTTCCGTGCTACAACCACTTCTGCCGCTATTACGGTGGAATAAGCTCCGTAAGCAGTCGTTGCCGTGGCGTATATCCGTTTCTGGATTTAACATTTTTTATGAATTTAAGATTATGTATATTAGCAAATTAGAATAAATTTGCGAGCGGATAAAAAATACTTATACGTCAATTAGCTTGATATGAGAAAACAATCGGAAAGAAGGATTATAAGTCATTCTCTCAATTCTATTGCTTTGTTCCATGATGGCTTGACGCATAAGTCAGTCAATAGCGTAATCAATAGTCTTAAATAATTTTCCAACAGTTTGATTTTAATATGAAAGACAACAAGTTTATCCTTCATGTTTTGGTATTATTGACATTAGCACTTATTCCCTTAGGTAGTACATATCTGGCACGTGTCCTTGATGAGAATACGTCGGTGATGGATATTCATGAGGCTGTGGCTCCGCAGACATATTATGTCAGCATGGATGCCGGTTTCATGAACAGCACGGAGAATAAGTCATCTGTTGAGTTCGTTGAGGGTTCCAACCACATTAAACTTCGTCAGGGTGACAAGCTCTATGTGCGCGCTGTCATCAGTGGTACCATTCCAGAGAAGTTGCTGGCAGGATTTATAACCTTGAATGATGAACTGGAGAAAGGTGCCTCAAAGGCAAAATTCAGCGGTGCCCTTTCACCTTATATCTGGGATGAGAGCAGGAACGTTTATGTTCACACCAAGCACGATTTCAGCAACCTGGATGATCCTTTAAGCGAGTGTGAGAACGTGTTTGCCATGTTTGTTGACAGGGATGCCGATAACTTCAAGGTCAGTGATGAAGACAGGAGCGGCTCCTACTCAGTATGTATTGCCCCTGATGTAAATGCTCTCCAGAGAAAGAGTCTTGAGGCGTTTGGCTGGTATGATGATTCTACTAAGTTCATTGCTCTTGATTCTGACAATCTTGGTAACAGCGCCCCGATATTCAACTATTCCATAAGCGGAGGACTTAAGCCGAATGCATCATATAATGTATTCTATGTCTCTTCTTCAAATTCAGCTGCAAATGTGAGTCCTTCATATTCATTGGGTACAGTTAAGGCTGATTCTGAGGGTAGGGTGGAATTTGCATGTTATAATTTCTGCACCAATGACAATAATGCCCATGAAATCCGTTTCGTGAACAGTAATGACAAATCAGATGTGAGACAGGTTTCTTATGGTGTGAGGGCTGTTGCCAGCAGGGTTTACAACGTAACCAGCGAGGCTACATCAGTTGATCGCACAATAGCTATGGCTGATTAAAAAAATTGACACAATAAGGATACATTAGGGGAGGTTCAAAGAGAACCTCCCCTAATGTGTTATATTGTACGTTTTTTGTGTATCTTCGCGAGTAATAAATGTACGTGCGCGTATGGTACTTAACTGGATCTGGATTTCATTCTTCCTTATAGCTTTTGCGGTAGCCGTGATACGGCTCTGTATGGGTGATGCAAGCGTATTCCAGGAAATCATGGATTCTACGTTTTCATCGGCCAAGACGGGTTTTGAGATTTCTCTGGGATTGACAGGTGTCCTGTCACTCTGGCTTGGTATAATGAAGATTGGTGAGAAGGGTGGCCTGGTAAGTACCTTTGCCCGATGGCTGAGCCCCGTGTTCTCACGACTGTTCCCTGACCTACCCAAGAATGATCCCGCATACGGTCATATATTCATGAATGTGGCAGCCAATATGCTGGGGCTTGACAATGCAGCTACTCCTATGGGGCTTAAGGCTATGGAACGCATGCAGGAACTTAACAAGGACAAGAATGTGGCTTCAAATCCGATGATCATGTTCCTGGTTCTGAACACATCCGGCCTGACACTGATTCCGGTAAGCGTACTTGTATATCGTGCGCAGATGGGTGCGGCACAGCCGGCTGATGTTTTCATTCCTATTCTGCTGGCTACATTCTTTTCAACTCTGGTTGGTCTGCTGGTTACCTGTCTTATCCAGAAAATCAGGTTTGACAAGGTCCTGATACTTTTTGTAGGCGGGCTGAGCGCTATTGTGGCTCTGATTATCTGGGGATTCTCACAGTTGCCGGCTGTCAAGATAGGTCCGGTCTCTACATCGGCTGCAAACATCATCCTTTTCGTGGTGATAATAGGGTTTATCATATCGGGGATAAAGGCTAAGATCAATGTGTATGAGGCATTCGTTGAGGGTGCCAAGGACGGTTTCACTACTGCTATCAAGATTATACCGTATCTGATTGCCATACTGGTGGGCATAGGCGTGTTCCGTGCATCGGGAGCTATGGATGCCGTGGTAAACGGAATAGGCTGGTGTGTTGAGAAATGCGGTCTTGACAGCCAGTTTGTGGGTGCCCTGCCTACCGCTCTTATGAAACCTCTCTCCGGTGGTGGCGCGCGAGGTCTGATGATTGATGCCATGACCACATACGGCGCAGATTCATTTACCGGACGCCTGGCCTGCCTGTTCCAGGGCTCTACTGACACAACGTTCTACATCCTTGCGGTCTATTTTGGCAGTGTGAACATCAAGAACACACGTCATGCAGTGGGTTGTGGACTGTTGGCAGACCTGGCGGGAATACTTGCAGCCATATTTCTGTGTTACCTCTTTTTTGCATAAAGATAGAATATGATATCATTTCTGAATGAGAATATAAAGATGCCTAAGCTTGACCGTAAGGCAGTAAGGGCCTGGATTGCCGCAGTGGCAGCTACCTATGACGGCCGCAAGGTGGGTAACCTGAATTACATATTCTGCAATGACGAGCGGATATTGGCGGTGAACAAGGAGTTCCTGGGGCATGACTACTTTACCGATATCATCACCTTTGACTACAGTGAGCCGGGCGTGGTGAGCGGTGATATGTACATAAGTTTAGAAACGGTTTTGACTAACAGTGAGAAGTTCCATACGTCTTATGATAAGGAGCTGCTCAGAGTGATAATACATGGGGTGCTGCACCTGTGCGGCATCAATGATAAGGGGCGTGGCGAGAGGGCCGTTATGGAGGCTGCTGAGGAACGTGCTCTGGATATGTGGTATAAGAAACAATTCTGATAATGAGAAAGATACTTTTTAGTGCCGTTCTGTTTCTGACAGGCGTTGGTGTATCAGCACAGGGCAGGCAAACGGATACTGATGTACGTTTGCTTGACGAGTGCCGGAGTCTGTTCATGCAGGGCGATTACAGTGCTGCCGGATCTTTGCTGGCAGAGTGGAACAAGGTGGCCGATGCCAATGGATTGGTAAGGACAGAGGAGGTCAGCTATATGCAGGTGGTCATAGATGCCCAGCGTGACCTGAATACGGCTATGCCGGCAATTGAGAAGTTTATGTCGGAATACCCCAATTCGATATACAATAACAGGATGCAGGCGCTTATGGGTTCATGTCACTTTGCACAGCATGAATACGATGAAGCCATTGAGCGTTTTGATGAATGTGACCCTCTCTTGCTGAATGATGAGGATTGCCGGCGAATGGTTCGCCACAATGCCATTTCATTGATTCGCCTTGGACGCAATGATGAGGGATTTCTCCAGCTCAGTATCCTGGAGCGGCTTGTGGATGATCCTGAAGAGGATGAGGACCTGATATTCTATAAGGCTTATGTGGATTATGTAAACGGTAGGACGGAGCAGGCCAAGGAGGGATTTGAAAACTCACTTGAATCATCACACGTGGAAGAGGCTCGGTTGTATCTGGCGGAACTTGACCTGCGCGGAAACGGCGACCACAGTGTGGCTCGCAGGACTGCGGAGGATATGATAGAAAATCTGGAAGACCCGTATATTGAAGCTGAAGCCGAGCGCATACTTGGCGAATACTGGTTCCGTCAGGGCGAGTATGTCAAGGCTCAGGAACTGCTTATGAGTTATCTTTCAGCTGAACTTGCTTCTGATCCGCGTCATGACAGGTATCTGCTGGGCATTTCCTGCTTGAACAATGGTGATATTGACGGAGCCATAGATAATCTGTCAAAGGTGACCGGCCCTGATGACCAGATGACCCAGAACGCATGCCTGCATATAGGTTTGGCTGCACTCCAGAAGGGAAACAAGGATCTGGCGCGTATGTCATTTGAGAGGGCTGCTTCCCTTCCCGGCAAGGAGGATGTAAGGGAGCAGGCGCTTTACAATTATGCAATGGTCATCCATGAGACATCATACTCACCGTTTGCAGAATCTGTAAAGACATTTGAGCGTTTCCTGAATGAGTTCCCCAACTCAAAATATACTGAAAATGTAAGCAGCTATCTGGTTGATGCCTATCTGAGCACTACCAGTTATGATGCTGCCCTGGCTTCTATTGCCAAGATAAAGAACCCGGGTGCTTCAATTATGGCTGCCAAGATGCAGTTGCTCTATAACAAGGCTATAGACCATATGGCTGCAGGATTGTATGATGATGTTCCTGAATTGCTGACATCAGTGATAGCACTTGACAGATATGATCATAATACCGCTCTTGAGGCTACATTCTGGCGTGGTGAGGCGTATTACCGTCTTGGGGAGACGGTCCGTGCTGAGGCTGACTACCGCCGTTATCTGGCCTCTGTATCCAATGTAACCCTTGGTAGCGGCCTTGCCAATTATGGTGTGGGTTATCTCCTGTTTGACCGCAAGGAGTATAGCAAGGCATGGCAAGCCATGAAGACTGTCATAGAGACATCTTCTGAATCAAAGGTAGGGCGTGAGGTTGTGGCCGATGCCTGCCTGCGCGCCGGTGACTGCATGTTCTATGACCGTCAGTACAACCAGGCCAAGGAATATTACAATATGGCCATAAACGTGAATGAGAAGATTGGAGATTATGCCTTGTATCAGACGGCATTGGTGAACGGACTTCAGCGTAACTATCATCAGAAGATCCAGGATCTGAAACATCTGGTAAGCGGATATCCCGCATCGGCATATCTGGCATCGGCCCTGTATGAGGAGGGCAGGGCATATCAGCAGACTGATGAGCCTGAGCAGGCCGTGAAGGTGTTTGCCAGGTTAATGACAGATTTTCCCAACACGGACCTGGCCCGTAAGGCAGCGGCCGAGACAGCGCTTATTTATTATCAGACAGACAGATATGATGAGGCTATAAAAGCTTACAAGGACGTAATAGCCAACTACCCTGGAAGTGATGAGGCCCGTACGGCTCTTGTTGACCTTAAATCCATCTACGTGGAGAAGGGAGATGTAAACTCTTACGTTGAGTACACCTCAACGGTCAAGGGAGTGGCCCCCATTGCTGCATCTGAGCGCGATTCACTTACCTATACGGCGGCAGAGGGGCTGTTCAGCCGTGGTGACAAGATAAGTGCCCTGGCCCGTTTCAGTGATTATGTAAAGCAGTTCCCCGATGGAGCTTTTGCTGCAAACGCCTGGTATTATCAGGGCTCCATATATGAGGAGGCTAAGGATTACGAACGCGCAGTTGACTGTATGCTGCAGGCTGCCGCTTTTGAGAACAGCCGTTTTGCGGAGAGCGCACTTGACCATGCCGCATCAATATCCTGGCAGCAGTCTGATTATGAGAACGCTATGGATCTCTACATGCGTTTGTATGATAAGACTTCTGATGCAGAGCGACAGAAACGCAGCCTGTACTGCATTGTGAGCAGTGCAGGAAAGATTGAGGAGCATGATGCCGTAATCATGTATGCCGATAAGGCTCTGCAGACGCAGCTTTCACAGGAGCAGCGTTCAGAGGTTATGTACCATAAGGCCAAGGCTTTGCTTGCACAGGATAAGGGCAAGGATGCCCGTCCTGTATTGGAGGAACTCTCCAAGGACACCCGTTCACTGTATGGCGCTGAATCAGATTACCTGCTCAGCCAGTTCCTGTATGACAGCGGTGATAAGGAGGGTGCAGAGAAGGTAATTATGGCCTTCATAAAGGAGGGAACTCCGCACATGTACTGGCTGGCTCGCAGTTTTATACTGCTCAGTGACATCTACAAGTCACAGGGCAAGGATGTGGAGGCACGTCAATACCTGCTTTCACTCAAGAATAACTATTCAGAAAATGATGACATAGCGGATATGATTGCCGCAAGACTTGATTGATGCTGATTATGAAACGTTATATTACATTGGCTGCCATAGCCGTTTTTTGCTGGAATGCCGCAAGTGCGCAACAAAATGAACTGCCTTCCAGGTCAATGACCATAGAGGGAACATACAACCCCACTATGACCAGCACAGACAAGGTGATGCCTGTGCCGGACAGACCTGTGATAGAGCGTAAATCGGCCCAAGTGAATTATCTGACAGATGCCAAGCCGCTTACCTCTTTGACGCGTAATCCTATGATGGCGTTCTCAGAGACATCTGATGATGTCACTCCTGTTTCACACTCCGGGTTGCTCCGTTTCGGATACGGACTCAGGAATGTCCATGACGGGTTGGCTGATTTCAACTGGCGTATATCGGATAGGGATGACCTGCATATCTCCGGATTGCTTGACGCCTGGGCTACAAAACCTTCCGGTGACTGGAAATCCAGGATGTTCAACGGTGACCTTAACGCCGTCTATTCACACAGGTTCCGCCGTTTTACGTTAGGTGTTGACGGGGCGTTCGGTCACTCACACTTCAATTACAGACCGGGTAAAAGCATGACTGCCGCCAAGGAGGAGCAGAGTGCTCTGATGCAGGAAATCCTGCGCGGAGAGTTTGGCCTGTCACTGTCAGGTGAGGCAAGTGAGGTGCTGTGGCATTTTCGTACCGGAATGGAATTCCTGTCACGTGACGGGTTGAACCTGGCAGGGACGGAGAGAACCAATAAGGAACGTCTGCTGCGTATTGAAGGAGGCGCTGAGATGCCTTTACTGGGCGGTACAGGTGGCGTGGATTACAGACAGAAGACGGCCATGTATGACTGGCAGGGTATTAACGGATCTGACTATTCAGGATTCACCACATTGACGTTCTCTCCATATTGGAAGCAGTCATGGGATAAGGCGGATGTCAGTCTGGGAATGAATCTGGATATCCGTACCGCTGCCGGATACAAGGTGCTGTTGTCTCCTATGGTAACTGCTACATATAAGGCCGGTGAGAAATTCAGGTTACATGGAGGTCTCATAGGCGGCCTGGAGGATAACGCTGTACGTAACTTATCGGAGATATCACCATATTGGTCTGAACTGGAGCGCATCAGGGACGGATACACCTTGGTGAACGGCTTCCTGGGCACGTCATACAACCAGGGTGCATGGCTCACTATGTCAGCAAAAGCCGGTTACCGTCATACTATTGATGAGGTGTTCCAGACAGAGTCAGATGAGCTTATCGTAACGTCACTCCTGCTGCAGCATTCGTCGGATGTTTTGTATTTCAGGCTTGATGCCGATATGCAGTTCTCTGACAGAGCGGTGCTTAAGATGGATTTTACCTATAATAACTATTTAGGCAATACTTATGGAAGCATGATGCAGTTAAAGCCTGCAATTGATGCAAATGTATATGGGTCATTCAGGTTGGCAAGGAAACTGGATGCGATGCTGTCATATAGGCTGATGGCATTTAACAGTATAAGGAAGGTATCTATGCCCACTGTCAATGATTTAGCACTGACCGTTGATTATGACCTGTTCAGGAATCTTTCAGTATATGCATCGTTGAAACATCTGGCAGGAGGTGACTTCTATTATTATGCCGGATACCGTGCCATAAAACCATCGGTATTGTTAGGCCTTACCTATCGCTTCTGATAACACGTTAGGGATACGGTCCCCTTTGTGTCCTTTTTTATTAATTTATAATTAATAAGGTGAACGGATAGATTTTTTTCTGTCCGTTCGCTTTTTCTATATCTATTTTTTGTTCTACTTTTGCCGCGCCTTAAGGCAAGAATAATAGAAAATATCATGCAGAAGAATCTGGTTATTGTTGAGTCTCCGGCCAAGGCCAAGACAATTGAGAAGTTTTTAGGTCCTGACTATAAGGTTATGTCAAGTTACGGACATATCTGTGACCTGAAAAAGAAAGACCTGAGTATTAACATAGATACATTTGAACCCATATATGAAATACCTTCTGACAAGAAGAAGGTGGTAAGTGAACTCAAGGAGGCAGCCAAGAAAGCTGAGATGGTATGGCTGGCATCTGATGAGGACCGTGAGGGAGAGGCCATAAGCTGGCATCTGTTTGAGACTTTGGGTTTGAAACCTGAAAAGACCAAGCGTATAGTTTTCCATGAGATTACCAAGAATGCCATTCTGCACGCCATAGAGACCCCGCGTGACATTGATACCAACCTGGTATATGCACAGCAGGCCCGCCGTGTGCTGGACCGTATCGTGGGTTTCAAGCTTTCACCCATCCTCTGGCGCAAGGTCAAGCCGTCACTCTCTGCCGGTCGTGTACAGTCAGTGGCAGTACGCCTTATTGTGGAGCGTGAGCGTGAGATCAAGGAGTTCGTGCCTGAGGCATCATACAAAGTGGTGGCCATATTCAGACTTGATTTAGGCGGCACACTTCATGATGTACGTGCCGATTACAACGGCCGTTTCAAGACCAAGGAGGAGGCCAAGGCATTCCTTGAAAAGTGCAAGAATGCCCAGTTCAAGGTGAGTGAAATATCTACCAAGCCTATCCGCAAGATACCTGCACCTCCTTTTACCACATCTACTCTTCAGCAGGAGGCAACCCGTAAGTTCGGTTTTACCGTGATGCAGACCATGATGCTGGCACAGCGTCTGTATGAATCTGGTAAGATAACATACATGCGTACAGACTCTGTAAACCTGTCAACCCTTTGCCTGGATTCATGCAAGAAGGCTATCAGTGAGTCAATGGGTGATGAGTATGTAAAGATACGTCAATATACACAGAAGGCCAAGGGTGCCCAGGAGGCTCATGAGGCTATCCGTCCTACATATATGGACAACCAGTCAATTGACGGTACTGCTCCTGAGAAACGTCTCTATGAACTTATCTGGAAACGTACCATTGCATCACAGATGGCTGATGCCGAGATAGAGAAGACTACGGTATCAATCGTTGCCCCCAAGATTGACGGTGAGTTCAGCGTATCAGGTGAGATGGTCAAGTTTGACGGATTCCTCAAGGTATATCGTGAGACCCGTGATGATGATTCTGTAGAGTCACAGGAGAGTCAGGGCCTGCCTGAGTTCAAGAAGGGACAGAGTCTGGAATTCAGCCAGATATCAGCATATGAGCGTTTCACCCAGCATCCGCAGCGTTTCAATGAGGCAGCTCTGGTGCATAAGATGGAGGAACTGGGCATAGGCCGTCCTTCAACATATGCTCCCACAATAGGTACTATCCAGCAGCGCGAGTATGTGTTGCGTGAGGATATTGAGGGCAGCAAGCGTGAGTGTGATATGCTGCGTCTGGAGAACGGCAGCATCAAGGAGCAGACAGTTACGGAAGTATATGGAACAGAGAAATCAAAGCTTGTACCTACTGATATAGGTATGGTGGTCAATGATTTCCTGATAGAGTATTTCCCCGATATAATGAACTACAACTTCACTGCTCAGGTGGAGAAGGAGTTTGATGATATTGCAGAGGGCGATAAGCAGTGGAAGAGCGTTATCAGCACCTTCTATGACAAGTTCAACCCTTCTGTAAACAATGCCATGACCATCAAGAACGAGCATAAGGTGGGCGAACGCATACTTGGAACAGATCCCATATCAGGCAAGCCTGTGTCAGTCAAGATAGGACGTTACGGCCCCATCGTTCAGATAGGCAGTGCCGAGGATGAGGACAAGCCCCGTTTTGCTCAGATGAAGAAGGGTCAGACCATTGAGACCATCACTCTTGATGAGGCTCTGGAACTGTTCCGCCTGCCGCGCACTCTGGGTGAGTTTGAAGGCTACCCGGTAAGTGTAGGTACAGGCCGTTTTGGACCATATATACGTCATGACAAGTTCTACGTGTCACTTGGCGGCGTGGCTGATCCTCTTACCATCACTCTTGATGAGGCCGTCAGGATGATTCAGGATAAGCGTGATGCAGAGTCAAAGAAGGTCCTCAAGTCATTCCCCGGCAATCAGGACCTTGAGGTGATGAACGGCCGTTATGGTGCATACATAGCATATCAGGGAAGCAACTACAAGATTCCCAAGAGTGCTGATCCCACCACTCTCACAGAGGATGAGTGCATGGATATCATCAAGCGCCAGATTGAAAAGACCGGTTCAGCGCCTAAGCGCAGGATTTTCAAGACCAAGAAATGATAAGGGTTTTCCTGATGGGCTTTATGGGGGCTGGCAAGACCACCCTCGGCAAGGCCTTGGCAAAGGACCTGGGTATCTCTTTCATAGACCTGGACCAGTATATTGAACGCAGGTATATGAAAACCGTGAGCCAGATATTTGCCACTAAGGGAGAGCAGGGATTCCGTGAGATAGAGAGCCGTCTGCTGCGTGAAGCCGGTGAGTTTGATGACGTGATAGTGTCATGCGGCGGTTCAACACCCCTTATTGGCGATAACATGGACTATATGCTTGCGCAGGGTAAGACCGTCTATCTAAGGTGTGATAATGATACTCTGCTCCGTCGTCTAAAGGCTGCCAGCGCAACCCGTCCCCTCATAGCAGGCAAGACAGATCCTGAATTGGCTGTATTCATCGAGTCCGAGACAAAAAGACGTGAACCCGGATATCTGAGGGCTGAGTTCATCTGCCCGGGAGACCGCCTGGAGACCCGTGACCAGATATCGGAGACCGTAAAGTATCTGGAGCAGCTTTTGAATTTGAAATAAGATAAAACGCAATATGAAACAGTCACTTGTCATAGTAAAGGTAGGAGGTAAGATAGTGGAGCAACCCGATACGTTGGAGCGTCTGCTCACTGACTTCAAGGCTATACCCGGCAATAAACTGCTTGTTCACGGCGGAGGCCGCTCGGCAACCGCAATGGCTACCCGTCTGGGCATAGAGAGCAAGATGGTTGACGGCCGCCGTATCACTGATGCCGATATGCTTGACGTGGTGACAATGGTCTATGGCGGTCTGGTTAACAAGAACATCGTGGCCAAGCTGCAGGCTGAGGGCATCAATGCCATCGGTCTTACAGGAACAGACTGCAACGTGATGCAATCCGATAAGCGTCCTGTCAAGGATGTTGACTACGGTTTTGTGGGCGATGTCAAGACTGTGAACGCAGAGTTCCTGGCCAGCCTGATAGAGAAGGGCATAGTTCCGGTACTTGCTCCGCTTACCCATGACGGCAAGGGCCAGCTTCTCAATACCAATGCCGATACCATAGCCGGTGAGGCTGCCAAGGCATTGGCCCGCCTGTTCAAGGTTACCCTTATATTCTGCTTTGAAAAGCCGGGTGTGCTGATGCATGAGGATGATGACAACAGCGTCATTCCTTACATATCATATTATGATTTCCCGCGTCTGGTCCAGGACGGCACCATAAGCGGCGGAATGATTCCCAAGATACAGAATGCCTTCAATGCACTGCAGGCCGGTGTGTCATCGGTCCTGATTACCAAGGCTGAGTCACTTGACAAGCTTACAGGCACTACAATAGCCCTGTAAGTTACTTTTCATAATTGTCACCACTGAAAGTACCCTTGTTGGAGCTTGCCTTTTCATCCGGAACGGCAGGCTCTTCCTGTATTACAGCCTCCTCTTGGACCTTATCGGAATAGAATGCGTGTATCCTGATTATGGATACTATTGAAATTACTGTCAATACCAGGAATATTATAGTGCCCAGAGTGTTGAAAAGGCTTATCTGAAGGTCAAGATTGAACTTTATGGCAAAGAATGATATGGTGTTGTTGATGATGTGTATGCAGATGGGAACAAACAGGCTGCCGGTCTTGTGGTAAAGCCATCCGAAAATGATACCGGCCGGCAAGGCAAACACCATCTGGATGGGGTTGCCGTGAATGACGGCAAAGATGGCGGCCGATATTATGATGCCCCACCAGACGTGGCCTGTAGCCTTTGAAATCTCAGTCATGATGACACGCCTCATCATTATCTCCTCCATAATGGGGCCTACTATACAGATACCTATGAATCCTGCCCATGATTTTGTCATGTCCTGGAATTGCTGTTCAAAGATATCGGGGATATCGAGTACCTGGAATAACATGTCAAAGGCAAACAGTGCGCTTATGGCCATGACCAGGGAGAGGACGAATGCTTGTTTAGGTACCAGGGTGAACATTTCCCTGATCCTGCAGTATCTGAGTATGAGCAATGAAATGGCAATGAGTCCATCGGAAATGAGCAGGATTTGTGCCATCATTGAGTTGAAATCCGTATGGTTGAAAACAGAAACGACCTTGAAAATGAGCATCACGATAATCTGAATCCCTAACCAGAGACCCAGGGTTATCAGAGTCTTTTGGATTTTTCCCATATCTGTGAGTTTATAATGTCTGCCTTACTTTGTTACGGTCAGCCTCAAGTTGTGAGGCAAGTTCCTGGGGGGAACTGAAACGGCGCTCGGGGCGCAGGAACTCCACAAACTCCAGGGAGAGTTCATGGAAGTATATGTCACGGTCAAAATCCAGGAGGTGCGCCTCAATGGTGCGGGCCTTGCCCTCAAATGTGGGCCGGAAACCTATGTTGAGCATGGCTGGCCATGTCTCACCGTCAACCGTGGCAAGAGCCGCATAGACACCGTCGGCCGGAATCTGCATGAACTCGCAGTAAGGGCCCAGGTTGGCGGTGGGGAATCCCATCTTGCGCCCGTTCTGCAAGCCGTGTATTACCGTGCCGCTTATGGTGTATCGGTAGCCGAGCATCTCATTGGCCTGCTTAACATTACCCGATACAAGCTCGCGGCGTATGCGTGAACTGCTTATGGGACTGCCTTCATACAGATAGGCACTGGCAGGGATTACTTCCATCCCTATCTCATGGCCTATGCGTTTGTAATCATCATTGTTCAGATTGGTATCATGACCAAAATGGTGGTCGTGTCCTACAAGCAGAGTGCTCACGCCCAACCGTTTCTGGAGGAAGTCAGTCATGAAGCTGCGTGCATCCATGGCGGCAAGTGCCGATGTGAAATGTAGCGGGAAACAGTAGTCAATGCCTGTCTGCTCAAGTTGTCTCATCTTGTCCTGTGGGGTGGAAAGCAGGCGCGGACGGTAGTCTGACTGCAGGATCTGACGCGGATGCTCAGGGAACGTGATGGCCATACTCTTAAGCCCTCGCTCTGCAGCAATGTCCTTGAGCTGGCTGAGCAGGTGTACATGCCCCAGATGGACTCCGTCAAAGAATCCTATCGTGGCGGCATATCTGTTATCCTGAGGTTCGGGTATGGTCATGTGTATCTCTGTTTCAGACTGCAAAAGTAATCAAGATAAGCGGGGTAGAGGAATTTTTTGGCTCAAAATGTTTGCAGATTCGGCATATTGGCGTACTTTTGCAGCCGAAAGATGATGTCGGCTATGGCCGATGATTCCTTCTCCGGGCTTTTAGCTCAGTTGGTTAGAGCAACAGACTCATAATCTGGAGGTCCTAGGTTCAAGCCCTAGATGGCCCACAATCCATTCTGAACGAATGGATTGTTTTGCTTAATGGCTTTCACGTTTTTCGGCTCACGAGGAGCCTCAACAGCTTAGCAGTCAAGCCCTAGATGGCCCACAACCGTTTCTTTAGGGAAACGGTTTTCTTTTTTATATCTTTGCAGTGATTACTATTTCTGTTATGAAGAGAATTATCCGTTTATTGCTGCTGGTGGTGTTGCTGCCGGTTCAGAGTGTATATTCACAGTGGTACAGCGCTGTAAAACTCTATATTGAGAGGGAGGAGCAGCCTGATGCCGCAATATTCCTGCCTGCACCTCCGGATACTGCAAGTGTGGCTTACATTGATGATTTTGTGCAGTGGCAGTGGGGCAAGACCATACGTCAAACGGAGCGTGGTGAGAGGGCAAGTCGCGAATCAGCCTCAAGCACCGCTGAGATGGCCCGGATATTCTCAGAGGCACTGGGGTTTAAGATAAGCCGCAGTGAGACTCCCGCCATATACAATCTTATTTCACGCAGCTATCATACGGCTGAGCAGGCTTCAAAGAATCCAAAGGAGAAATATATGCGCATACGTCCGGTAATCCAGTATAATGAGATACCTACCGGAAGTTCCGATCGTCTGGAGAGCTTGCGTACCAGCGGCTCCTATCCGTCAGGCCATACTACCCGTGGTATGGCAACAGCGCTGGTGCTGGCCGAGATGGCACCTGAGTATGCGGATACCATACTGCGCCGCGGATATGAATATGGTGAGAGCCGTATCATTGTGTCGGCCCATTACCAGAGTGATGTCAATGCGGGTTATATGTGCGGTGCAGCCTGTGTGGCCGCAATGCACTCTGTGACTGATTTCATGGAGGATATGGAGGCTGCACGTAAGGAGTATTATGAGAAATCAGGCCGTACGCCATCAGGAATATTTTCTCCAACTGACGGCCGCCGAATACTGCCTGATCCTGTAGATACCGCAAGCAACCGTTACTATGGTGATGTGGCGCAGTATTTTGCTGCAAAAGCTGAACGTGTCACTCAGCGCGGAGCGCAGGCCAAGGCTGATGCCGATTGCACTCTTGAGGCCCTGCTTACAGCATTCTCTGCCCCTCTGGGTAAGAATCTGGATTTAAAGAAGACTCCTGCATTGACAAACTTGATACGTGTGGCTCGCGAGGCTCTTTTGAGCAATGCCGATGCGCTGGGGGTTACCGTACAGTTCCGCAAACGTCCGTATGTACAGTTGGGTGAGGCTCCGTTTGCCGGTGGTACTGATGACAAGGGTAAATCCTCATTCCCATCGGCCGAATCGGAAATAGGTTGGGGTATAGCACTTGTCCTTACCGAGATAGCTCCGGACCATGCAAATGAAATCCTGCAGTTGGGATTCCGCATAGGTGAGAGCGGTATGATAAGCGGACAGCATTGGGCTACCGATATCACTGCAGCACGGATTCTGGCGGCTTGCATGGTTGCAAGACTTAACGCAGATATCTTGTTTAAAAAGCTGCTGAATGCTGCTAAGGATGAGTATTTTTTATTAACTTCGCTGAATTGAAATTCAGAAGGATAAAATGTCTGTAGGAGGGATATCAGTTGTACCGGTCAAGACCCGTAGGGAACTGCGCAGGTTTGCCAGGTTCAACATCCGCCTGTATAAGGATAATCCATACGCTGTACCGGAACTTATTGGCGATACTGTAAAAACATTTACCCCGTCAGCAAATGCTGCTTTTGATTTCTGTGAGGCACAGACTTTTATTGCTCTCCAGGAAGGTAAGATGGTGGGCCGTGTGGCTGCCATCCTGAACCGTAAGGCCAATGAGACGTGGGGAGTAAGGACCGTAAGGTTCGGGTGGATAGATTTCATTGATGACATAAGGGTGTCAGAAGCGTTGCTTGATGCCGTATCGGCTTGGGGAAAGGAACGTGGTATGGACAGGCTGGAGGGGCCTTTCGGGTTTACGGATTTTGATCCGGAGGGAATGCTTACTGAGGGGTTTGACCGTATAGGTACTATGGCCACCATATACAATTATCCCTATTATCCGCAGCATATGGAAAGGCTGGGGCTGAAACCGTCAGCCGTATGGGTAGAGTGGATGATTCGTTTTGACAGTATCATCCCGCCCAAGATAGACCGTATCAGCAAGATTGTACTGGAGCGCAAAAACCTGCATCTGGCAAGATTTGATCATAGCAAGCACAAGGAGGCGCGCATTTATGCGATCAAGCTGTTTGAACTTGTAAACGAGTGTTATAAACCCTTGTACGGTTACTCAGCATTCTCTGACAAGCAGATACGTAACTTTGTAGACCGTTATCTGTTTATGCTTGACAAGAGGCTGGCAGTCATTGTGCTTGATGCAGACAATGAGATAGTAGCTGCAACCTTAACCATGACATCAATAGCCAAGGCTCTGCAGAAAGCAAAGGGACGCCTGTTTCCGTTAGGATGGTGGCATCTGCTCAAGGCTCTTAAATGGAAGAGATCAGATGTAATGGAGTCACTATTTATTGCGGTTAAGCCAGAATATCGGAATCAGGGTTTGACAGCAGTGATGCTTAAGGAACTGAATATCAACGCTTCTGGTGCGGGATACAGATTTGCGGAGAGCAACCCTAATCTTGAGGATAACAAAAAGATCCAGGATCATTGGGTATATTATGAGGGTTCCGAGATAATAAAGCGCAGAGCAGTATTCTATAAAAATATATAACTTTGGCATTGGCTTTTAGCGGATGAATGAAACAATAACAATATATGGCAGAGACAGACGAAATATTTGACCAGAGACCGCCTGAGGTGCAGTACAATGAGGATAACATACGTCATATGGACGATATGGAGCATATCCGTAACCGTCCTGGTATGTACATAGGCAAACTGGGTGACGGCTCTCAGGCTGATGACGGTATCTACGTGCTGCTCAAGGAGATCATCGACAACAGTGTGGATGAGTTCCGCATGAACACCGGCAAGCGTATAGATATAGAGCTTACCGATGTGGGCCGTGTGTCAGTGCGTGACTATGGCCGCGGTATCCCCCAGGGTAAACTTGTGGAGGCTGTAAGCATGCTTAATACCGGCGGTAAGTTTGACAGCAAGGCTTTCAAGAAGAGCGTAGGTCTGAACGGTGTGGGTCTTAAGGCGGTGAATGCGTTGAGTCTCAACTTTGAGGTGAGCAGTTGGCGTGACGGTCAGGTGCGCACGCTCC
The DNA here is from genome assembly GCA_902774275.1 of uncultured Bacteroidales bacterium. Taxonomy (GTDB): domain Bacteria; phylum Bacteroidota; class Bacteroidia; order Bacteroidales; family Bacteroidaceae; genus Colenecus. The sequence goes on along the minus strand of CACYHN010000001.1, from coordinate 26,013 downwards.
GTTTCCAGCGTGGCAAGCTGTTGTCTGATGAAACCGTTCCCAGTGCCGATGAGCATGGAACCCAGGTCATATTTGAGCCTGATAACCAGCTCTTTACTGGCTACCAGTTCCGTCCTGCCATAATTGAGACCATGTTGCGTAACTACACCTATCTCAACACCGGCCTTGTTATCATGTACAATGGCCAGAGGTTCATATCACGCAACGGTCTGGAGGATCTGCTTGGCGAGCGTATGAGCGCCCAGAGCCTATATCCCATAATCCATCTGCAGGGTACTGATATTGAGATTGCGTTTACCCATACCAACCAGTATGGTGAGGAGTACTACTCATTCGTGAACGGCCAGTACACATCACAGGGAGGCACCCATCAGAGTGCATTCAAGGAGCATATAGCACGTACCATCAAGGAGTTCTACGGCAAGAACTTTGAATCAGGCGATGTGCGTAACGGCATGGTGGCTGCCATAGCCGTGAATGTTGAGGAGCCTGTGTTTGAGAGCCAGACCAAGATCAAGCTTGGCTCCACCACCATGAGCCCTGATGGTGGCGTGTCACTTAACAAGTTTGTGGGTGATTTCATCAAGAAAGAGGTTGATGACCTGCTCCACAAGGAACCGGAGGTGGCTGATGTGATACTAAAGAAGATCTTGGAATCAGAAAAGGAGCGCAAGGAGATAGCCGGCATAACCAAACAGGCCCGTGAGCGCGCCAAGAAGGCCAATCTGCATAACCGCAAGCTGGCTGATTGCCGCATCCACCTGAATGATGTCCGCGGTGACCGCCAGGAGGAGAGCTGTATTTTCATTACTGAGGGTGACTCCGCAAGCGGATCCATCACCAAAAGCCGTGACGTGAATACCCAGGCCGTGTTCAGCTTGCGCGGTAAGCCCCTTAACAGCTACGGCCTCACCAAGAAGGTGGTCTATGAGAATGAGGAGTTCAATCTGCTTCAGGCTGCCCTCAACATAGAAGAGGGGCTTGATGACCTGCGCTACAACAAGATAATCGTGGCAACTGATGCTGATGTGGACGGTATGCACATACGTCTGCTCATGATAACCTTCTTCCTGCAGTTCTTCCCGGAACTGATAAGGAAAGGACACGTCTATATCCTGCAGACCCCGCTGTTCCGCGTACGTAACAAACGCAAGAAAAAGAAAGGGGCCGATGCCCATGTGGACGGTGTGGTGACAGAGAAGGGTGAGTTTGAGACCATCTATTGCTACACTGAGGAGGAGCGCCGCCAGGCCATCGAGAAACTCTCTCCCAATCCTGAGATTACCCGATTCAAAGGTCTGGGTGAGATATCGCCCGATGAATTCAAGAACTTTATCGGCCCTGATATGCGCTTGGAAATGGTAACTTTGCAGAAGACTGACGCTGTGGATGACCTGCTCTCATTCTATATGGGCAAGAACACCATGGAGCGCCAGAACTTTATCATCGATAATCTGGTGGTAGAGGAAGATATTGTTGATGAGGATGAAGGAGAAAAGTTTTGATTAATCAGTAAAGGACTATGAAACTGCTTTTTCCCGGATCTTTTGATCCGTTTACGATAGGCCATGCTGACCTTGTGGAGCGCGCCCTGAAGCTGGCTGCCAAGGTGGTGATAGCCATCGGTATAAATGAAGAGAAGAAACCGTTGTTCAGCACATCACAACGCCTGGAGGCAATCAGGGCATATTACAATGACAATCCGGCCGTAAGCGTTATAGAGTACAAGGGGCTTACGGTGGATGCCGTGCGTGATAACGGCTGTGACGCCATACTGCGCGGCATCCGTTCAGTTACAGACTATGACAAGGAGCGTAATCTGGCAGACATAAACCGTTCAATAGAGGGTGTTGAGACAGTTCTGCTGGTTTCCAGCCCGGCAGTGCAGCATGTTAGCAGCAGCCTGGTGCGTGAGCTGATCTCTTTTGGCCGCTCCGCAGATACACTTATGATTAAAACATTCAAAAAATAACGCAAAGGGGACGGTTCTGTTCGCGAACAGAACCGTCCCCTTTGCGTCTGAGAAGAAAAAAGATGAAAAGACTTGATATTCTTTTAGCGGCAGTTTTGATGCCGATGATGGTTATGGCGCAGCCGGGCCGCAGTGGTGTACTGCCCCGTCAGGCACAGCCACAACCTCAGAGCCAGATCCCGATGCAGCGCCAGCCTCAGGCTACGTCTATCGATGCGGAACTCCAGAAACTTTTGGTAGCAGAGGGAGCCATATCGGCCCTTTATGTGGAGGAGGTTGATGAGAAGAAGATTGTGGAGCAGGCCATTAAGGGCATGCTTGAGGAACTGGATCCTCATTCCACCTATCTCACGCCTGAGGAGAATGACAAATCAAACGAGACCCTGATGGGCTCATTTGAAGGCATAGGAGTACAGTTCAATATGATAGATGATACCCTGTTCATTGTCCAACCTATTCCTGACGGCCCATCTGAGAGGGTAGGTATCATGGCAGGTGACCGCATTGTGACTGTAAATGATACGGCAATTGCCGGAGTAAAGATGTCACAGGAGACCATCATGAAACGTCTGCGCGGCCCCAAAGGCACTAAGGTGGATCTGGGTATCTGCCGCCGTGGCGTGGATGAACTGCTCCATTTCATGGTTACGCGTGACAAGATTCCCGTAAATACGGTTGATGCCGGATATATGATCAAACCCGGTGTGGGTTACGTCAAGATATCAAGTTTTGGTGCCACTACTGTTGATGAGTTTGAGGCCAAACTTGGCCAGTTGCGTGCGCAGGGAGCCCGTTCACTCATCCTTGACCTTCAGGGCAATGGAGGCGGCTTGCTTATGGCAGCCATAGGGCTAGCCAATGAGTTCCTGGGACGTGACCAGATGGTGGTATATACCGAAGGTCGCCGTTCACCCAAGAGCGCTTATATGGCCGATGGCCGCGGTCGTTTCCGCGAAGGCAATCTGGTGGTGCTCATTGATGAATACTCGGCATCGGCAAGTGAGATTGTATCTGGTGCCGTACAGGACTGGGACCGTGCTACGATAATAGGCCGCCGCTCATTCGGCAAGGGTCTTGTGCAGCGCCCCATCGAGTTCCATGACGGATCTCTCATACGTCTTACCGTAGCCAAGTATTACACTCCCGTGGGCCGATGCATCCAGAAACCGTACGGCAAGGATGTGGATTACGGAGAGGATATACTTGAACGCCTGCATCACGGCGAACTGACCAATCCGGACAGTATCCATTTCCCGGATTCGCTCAAGTACAGCACCATGATTAAGCATCGCACGGTATATGGAGGCGGAGGTATAATGCCTGATATATTCGTGCCTCTGGATACTACGCGTACCAATCAGTATTACCGTAAGGTAACGGCCAAGAATGTGGTGCTGAATACAGCCATGCAATATACTGAGCGCAACCGTCGTATGATACAGCGTCGCTATAGGACCGTTGAGGATTACAAGAGGGGCTTTGAGATAGGGCAGGATATTCTCAAGATGTTCCAGGATAAGGCTCAGGATGCCAAAGTGGATTTTGATGAGGCTCAATACAATGAGTGCCTGTATATATTCAAGATACAGCTTAAGGCTACCATTGCCCGTCTGATATGGGGTATGAATGCCTATTATCAGATTGTCCAGGAACTTGATGAAACGATCCAAAGGGCTGTAAAATACATTGAGACGGGTCAATAAATACCGTTCTCTTACATAAAAACCAATTTTTTGTGTAAGTTTGTGGGCTGAATTTTTAAGTACAACCAAAATTATTAATCAATAAATACATTTTTATGGCTAACGAAGTTAACAATGGTTATTACAAACTGAGTTGGGGCCAGAGAATCGGTTTCGGTTCCGGTGACCTTGCCCAGAATCTGATTTTCCAGACGGTTGCATGTTTCCTGATGCTGTACCTCTGCACGGTACTCAAAATCAACCCTGGATTTGTAAGTGGACTTATCCTTGCAGTAAGACTCCTGGACTGCTTCTGGAGTCCTGTAGTAGGTAAATATATTGATAACCACAATCCTAAGTTAGGAAAGTATCGTACATATCTGCTCTACGGCGGTATTCCTCTTACCGTTGCAGCCTGCTTCCTGATGCTTCCCACTGTGGCAACATGGGGCATGACTATGAAGATTGTCTATGCAACTGTCAGCTACACTCTGCTCAGCATGATCTACTCAGTAGTGAATATACCTTACGGCTCCATCATGGCTTCTATGACCCGTGATAACGATGAGGTTCTTATCCTTACCTCAACCCGTATGGTATGCGCCAATATCGGTCAGATTGTTGTTCAGGCCGGCTTCCCCATCGGACTTGCAATGTGCGTAGGTATCGCCGTTGACTGGAACCAGGCTGTATTCATGGCTATCGGTACCATTCCTGCATTCATCATCCTGCCTTTACTTCCCGTTTTGAAGAAACTGTTCGGTAAGAAGGGACTCTATTATCTGCTTCTTTGTGTAGGTCTTGTAGGATTCATCACACTGTTCATCATCGGTAAGTTCTTTGATGTTCAGAAATGCAATGTAATCGTTCAGGGTGCAAAGGTTCTGACCGGTGTAGGTCTGCTGGTTGGTTCACTTATGTGGGCTCTGGTTCCTGAGGTTATCACCGATGCAGAGTATCGCACAGGCAACCGTCCTGCTGCTACAGTAAACGCTCTTGCAGGTGTAGCTTTCAAGGCCGGTTTCTCCCTGGCAGGTTTCATCACTCCTTGGGTGATGGGTCTGATAGGCTTTAACCTGGCCAGTGAGGAGTCAGCTCTGCCTACTGATCCTAAGGCATGGTTCACTGTTACATGCATCTTTGCAATAGTAGGTTTCGTTCTGCTGACACTCTGCTTCATGGGCAGTAAAGAGAACATCACCACCACACCTGAGAAGCCGGTTTCATTCGGTGAGATGTGGCAGGAGTTCAAGGCAAACAAGTGCCTGCAGTTGGTTCTGAGCATCTTTATCGTAGTGTTCCTGGCATCATTCATCAGCGCTCCGGTAAATGCTTATTATACTCACCTGAGTGATTATAATCCGACTGTACAGAATGCAATCCTTATATTCACAACCATCATTCCCGCTATCCTTCTTGTTGTTGTAGGATATCTGGTATTCAAGTATCCTCTCACTGATGAAAGACTTGATGAGATGAACCGTGAAATTGAGGCTAAGCACGCTGCCAAGAAATAATCAATCATTTCAAAAATGCACAAGGGGGCCGATTCTGAGCAGGATTGGCCCCCTTTTTCTGCCAAATAGTGTTAATATTATATCATAAAGCATAACTTCGCGGCTTGAAATGAAGAAAGGGTTGCTGTCAAACATTAGAAAGGTAATGAGGTTGTGCTCATTACTGCTTCTTGTATCTTTCCTTGCGGGGTGCAAGGGAAAACGCAAGGTCTGTAACGATTGCATCCATGAGATAGATGTTCCGCTCCTTCATGATGATATCACGGAGTTTCCACGGACATCCCGGCTCTTTGCTTCAATTGATACCGTATATCTGGAGAATGCAGGTCCTGAGAGTTACGTTCAGGCTGTTGATGAGGTGAAATTTATAGGTGACACTATCATTGTGCGTTCATCGAGCACATTGTTCTTCTTTGACAGGCAGGGCCGTTTCATTAAACGTTTTCACCGTCAGGGTAATGGTTTTGGAAATTACCGTGTTATTGAGCGCTTTGATATACTTCCGGACCGTAACGAGCTGTTTATCATGGACGGGCACAGCAACAAGATATTCGTTTATGGTATGGACGGCCGGTTCCACAGGCATGTAAATGTTGATGACTTTGTTACGGATTTCGTAGTGTTGCCTGACGGTGGTTTTCTCTTTACCAATCCTATAAAATATACGGACCGTAATTGCCGCCGTGGCATGTGGCAGACTGATGCCAACGGACGGTTCGTGAAGCAGCTTGTGGATTATGATCCGGAGTTTGCGCATGTAAGCATAAACAATCCCTATTTCTGTCATATCCGCCCTGGTGTTATAGGTTTTATGGGTATAGAGGATAATGACAGGTTCTATACATTTAACGGTGACTCTGTTGCCGTGACCTGCCGTATGACTACGGATATCGTCATTCCTGATGAGCTGAAACGTAGTGACAAGGTGTTTGTGAATCCGCTGAAAGAATATACCAAGTGCGGCTATATGGAGACAGACCGATTCCTCTACTTTGTGGCAACCAACTACGGTGCCAACCTTGTCATGGCGTTCACAGACAAGAAAGACTGGACTACATACCGCATGTATGTCTATACTGAGGATTTCAATACCAACGCCGCAGAGGTTGAGCAGTTCCCTTATCTGGTAAGCTGCTATAATGGAACTTTCGTGGGATTCTTTGATGCCGGTATGGTGTTCCAGGAGGAACGCTTCCGGAAAATGTTCCCGCGCATGACTGAGGACTCTAATCCTGCCCTCATTCTCTACAACGATAAATAAACAATACGTTGGCCATTTGGAGCATAGGTTTCCGAGTGAGCGAAATTGAGGGGTAATACCCTTCCAAAGTCTCGCACCCACGCGAGACCAGTGGGAGGGGCCCGCGACAGATTGTATCTATTCTGGAACCATGAGCTTGCTCATGAGTTTCGGAATAGATATAATGTGTTGTGGGAGGGCCGGCCGAAGGCCGCTTTGAGAAGGGTATTACCCCTCAATTTCCCTTCAAATTTTATTAGAAGCCGAAATCGAAGTCCTGGGTTTGGATGTTGGAATCCTGCTCGGGTTCTTTTGCCTCTAAGTGGATGGGGTTGCCCTCGATGTGGACAGCCTTGACTGGGCATATGAACTCGCATCCGCCGCATCCTACGCAGAGATCAGGAGTGGTCTCGGGAATAGTGAGGCCTCCTTCAAACGGAACCATGTGGATGGCCTGTACGGGGCAGTGCTCAGCGCAGGCTCCGCAGCTGGTACGGTTCACGTTGACCACGCAGATGTCCTTGTTGAATACTACTCGTCCAGGCTGTGTATGGTGTTTCTCCTCAACTGTAAGCGGACGTATGGCTCCTGCGGGGCATACCTGGCTGCACAGGTTGCAGTCATAGTTGCAGTAACCCTGGTCAAACTTCATCACGGGCTGCATGATGCCACCCAGGCCGTATTCCATTCCGGCAGGTTTGAGCACATGGCTGGGGCACTTGCTTACACACAGGTGGCAGGCGGTGCAGTGCTGAAGCAGATTCCGGTGGCTTATGGAACCCGGAGGTGACATAGGTACACGCTCATCCTTCCTGCCTGTTACCTTGGCTTCAAGAGCGGCCGGGGCAAGAGCGGCAATTACCAGCGTTGATTTGAGGAACTGGCGCTTTGTCTCATCAACTGCATCGGTCGTTGTACTTTCTTTAGCAGGTTTTCCGCATTTTACGGGGCCGAAACTCAACGCTTTCTGCTTGCAGGCATCTATGCAGTCAAAACAATCCACGCAGCGTGAATAGTCTATGGTCTGGTTTTTGGAATCAATGCAATATGCCTTGCACTTGCGCTGGCAGGCCAGGCAATGGTTGCACTTGTCCTTGTCAATGCGTATGCGCAAGAGTGAGAATCTTGAGAAAAATCCCAACAAAGTGCCAACCGGGCAGATGGTGTTGCACCAAGTGCGTCCGTAGTGGTATGAAATGTGCCCTACAACAAATAGGGTAAGTAGGGCAACCACGAATGCCGTTATGGATTTGAGTGAAATGACAACCTTGAAGAAACTGTAGTTGCCCATCTTCTCAGAGATGGCTGCAAGCAGGTTGTTGCCAAACAGATAGATGGGGCGGAACAGCTCATCGGCCATACGTCCGAATGCACTGTAAGGCTCCACAAGGCCTACCAGGAAGGTGAATCCGCATATCCAGGCAATGACCAGGGCAGCAAGCACGCCCCAGCGCAGCCAGGGCAGTTCAGGCTTGTATCCGTATTTCTTTTTCTTGTCAAACTTCTTTGACAACCAGTTGAAGAAATCCTGGAATATGCCGAGCGGACATATTATTGAGCAGTATATACGGCCCAGTATCAGTGTGCCTGCAATGAGACATACCAGCGTTACGATGCTGAGTGACAGCAAGGCGGGCCCGAACTGTATCTTCTGAAGCAGAGGGTTGTCAAGGACGCCTGCAAAATCAATGAACCCGAAGGTGAGTATGGCGATGACTGCAATGGCCACCGCCGTTCTTATTTTGCGCAGCATAGCTCAGAGTCTTACTCTCTTTACGTTGATAGACTCCAGATCCATTGTGCCTAAACCCAAAGACTGGCCATCGGGGATATGTTCTATGTCCTCAAACCTGATGTTCTTGTTTATTTGGGTAAAGAACTTGCCGGCTGCGGTATCCACAGCTACGATATCAGGTGATGCAAAGAGGGCCTTGGTCAGTACCACATCACTTGCGCTGCGTCCCTGAGGGCCGTTGGTGGCCACTGTACGGTATGCATCCACAATGTGCAGGACTGCGGGCTTGTAGGTGCAGATATCGGCTATACACTGATGCAGACCGCGTGAATGGAAGGCGCGACGGTCCCAGACTATGCCCATGTGGTTCTTCATGGCGCAGGTCATGAGTGCTCCGCCGTGGTTCTTGAGAACCGGTACGTTGATCCATTTGTCACACTCAATGATGGCTTTGTGAACCTGGGCGTTCTTGAGGGTCTTGCCATTGGGAATATCAACCTGCTGGTATGATGACTGTTCATGTGCATATACCATGGTGGCACCGGCCTTCTTGACGGCGGCCTCTATTCCGCTATGGTCATAGCAGCGGCTCCAGTTGTCACAGGTATGGTCAAATACCTTGATCTCTGCCGCTCCGGCCTCCTGACACATCTTGATGAGGGCTGTGAGCAGGTCCGGGTTGGTGTTGCCTGCCAGTTCCGGGGTGCGGTCCCAGCCAATATTGGGTTTGATTACTATCTTATCTCCCTTCTTGATGAAACGGCCTATGCCGCCCAGCTCTTTCATGGCGGCTTCAAGCATTGCTGCCGGCTCACCGTTCATGATTGCGGCAAGGTCAGCATTGCCATCACCTGTAGCGGCATTGGCAGGTGCGGTACTTGCCATGACATCCATCATCCCGCTGGTCTTGACTGTAACGAGTGCTCCGGCTGCAGCCAGAGTCTTTAAGAAATCCCGTCTATCCATAATCGTCTGTGGTAAAAAAACAATGGTTAGTAGTGTTATTATCGGCTAAATTATGGTTTTTGTTTCAAATTACATACGGTTGAACCTGTAAAACAAACCGTTCCCGTTTTTATTTTAGTTTTATTATGAAAGTTGTTCATTATTTGCTTTCTGTATTATTGGTACAGTAGGTGGTTTTTGTTAATTTCGCGCAATTAACAGAAACAACTGAAAAACCTATAAAACAATGTCCGAGACTAAGAGAATTTCATCAGCTCTGATATCGGTCTTCCATAAGGACGGCCTTGACGAGATCATCAGCAAACTCCATCAGGAAGGTGTTAAACTTATATCTACCGGCGGAACCCAGCGTTTCATTGAGTCGCTCGGCGTACCTTGCCAGGCTGTAGAGGAACTGACCGGTTATCCGTCCATCCTGGGCGGTCGCGTCAAGACACTTCATCCCAAGATATTCGGTGGTATCCTGGGTCGTCGTGAAGAGGAGGGTGATATGGCTCAGATGCGCAGTTATGACATCCCTGAGATTGACCTGGTTATCGTTGACCTCTATCCCTTTGAGGATACCGTAAAGTCAGGTGCTGAGGATGCTGATATCATTGAGAAGATTGATATAGGCGGTATCTCACTTATCCGCGCCGGAGCCAAGAATTTCAATGACTCTGTCATCGTGGCCAGCAAGGATCAGTACAAGCCTCTGCTCGATATCCTGAACGAGCGTGGTGCTGAGACCACCCTTGAGGAGCGCCGCTGGTTTGCCAAGGAGGCATTTGCCGTTTCATCATACTATGACAGCTGCATCTATAACTGGTTCGCATCAGGTGATGATGAGGATCATTTCCGTCTGGCACTGGATGGCCACAAGGCTATGCGCTACGGTGAGAATCCTCACCAGAAGGGCGTGTTCCACGGTGACCTTGATGCTATGTTTGATCAGGTACACGGCAAGGAGATATCTTACAACAACCTGCTTGACATCAATGCGGCAATTGACCTGATTGATGAGTTCTCAGAGACCACATTCGCCATACTTAAGCATAACAATGCCTGCGGTGTAGCTTCACGCCCCACACTGCTTGAGGCCTGGAAGGATGCATTGGCAGGTGACCCCGTTTCAGCATTCGGTGGCGTGCTCATTGCCAACGCTCCCATTGACAAGGCTACTGCTGAGGAGATCAACAAGATATTCTTTGAGGTAATCATCGCTCCTGATTATGACTTTGATGCACTTGAGATACTTGGTCAGAAGAAGAACCGTATCATACTTATCCGCAAGGAGCAGAAACTGCCCGTCAAGCTGGTACGTTCAGCCCTGAACGGTGTACTGGTACAGGATAAGGATACCAAGATTGAGACTCCCGATGACCTTAAGCTTGTTACATCACGCAAGCCTACCGCTGAGGAGATAGAAGATATGCTCTTTGCTAACAAGATCGTAAAGAACAGCAAGAGTAACTCAATTGTATTTGCACGCGGCAAGCAGCTGCTGGCAAGCGGTGTGGGCCAGACCTCACGTGTGGATGCCCTCAAGCAGGCCGTTGAGAAGGCACACGGATTCGGATTCACCCTTGAGGGTGCCGCAATGGCAAGTGATGCATTCTTCCCGTTCCCGGATTGCGTGGAGCTGGCTGACAAGGCCGGCGTAAAGAATGTGATACATCCGGGAGGCTCGGTTCGTGATCAGGAGTCAATAGACTACTGCGAGCAGCATGACATGACTATGGTCATGACCGGATTCCGTCATTTCAAACATTGATTCATAACGCATAACACAATACTACAGTGGGACTGTTTTCATTAACACAGGAGTTATCGATGGACCTTGGCACCGCCAATACCATCATAATGCACAATGACAAGATTGTAGTTAACGAGCCTTCAATCGTTGCCCTTGACAACCGTACAGACAAGATGGTGGCTGTGGGCAACAAGGCCAAGCTGATGTATGAGAAGACCAACACTGCCATACGTGTAATACGCCCGCTGCGTAACGGTGTGATAGCCGATTTCGATGCCTGCGAGCAGATGATGCGCGGACTGATAAGTATGGTTGATACCGGTCGCCGTCTCTTCTCACCTTCGCTCAAGATGGTGATAGGCGTTCCCTCGGGCAGTACTGAGGTGGAGCTCCGTGCCGTGCGTGACTCAGCTGAGCATGCCGGTGGCCGTGAGGTCTATATGCTGTTTGAGCCCATGGCCGCCGCTATAGGTATCGGAATCGATGTGCTTGCTCCTGAGGGCAACATGATTGTCGATATAGGTGGCGGTACCACTGAGATTGCAGTCATCTCACTTGGCGGTCTGGTGTCAAACAACTCCGTGAAGGTGGCCGGTGATGATTTCACTGCCGATATCCAGGAGTATATGGGCCGTCAGCACAATGTCAAGGTATCCGAACGTATGGCAGAGCGTATCAAGATAAACGTAGGTGCCGCACTTACCGAACTTGGTGAAGATGCCCCGGAGGACTACATCGTGAACGGCCCCAACAAGATAACCGCACTGCCCATGTCAGTACCTGTGTGCTATCAGGAGATAGCCCATTGTCTTGACCGCTCCATCGCCAAGATTGAATCGGCTGTGCTGAACGCCCTTGAGAATACTCCTCCTGAACTTTATGCCGATATCCTCAAGAACGGTATCTATCTGTCGGGCGGCGGTTCCATGCTCCGTGGTATCAGCAAGCGTCTGGCCGACAAGATCGGAATTGAGTTCCATGTTGCAGCTGAGCCTCTTCTGAGTGTCGCCAAGGGTACCGGTGTAGCACTCAAGAACGTTGACCGTTTCTCATTCCTGATGAGATAATCCTGCAGGGTAGCCGTGCGTTCTCTACTTGATTTTATAGTAAGGCACAGCTACGTTTTCCTGTTCATCCTGCTGGAGACGTTATCGCTGGTACTTCTGTTCGGCTTCAATGACCGGCAGAATGAGGCGTTCATGACGTCGGCCAATGTCATGTCGGGTACCCTGCTTGAGTGGCGTACCGGCGTGGAGCAATATTTTGGCCTGCTTAGGGAGAATACTGCTCTTTTGGAGGAGAATGCCAGGCTCCGCAGCCTCTTGTATGAGCTTACTGACAGCCAGTGTGTAGAGACTGAGAGGGCGTTGTCATCAGAGGGTGTCATAGCAGCCCGTGTCATTGACAATACGGTACGTAAGGATGACAACTATATCACTATTGACAAGGGTAAGCGTGACGGCATAGCCCCCGGTATGGGCGTTTACTCCCCTGACGGCGTGGTAGGGTCCGTAATGTTAACAGGTAACAGGTATTCTGTCATCATGCCGGTGCTTAACGGAAGTACCAGTATAAGCTGCAAGATCAAGGGTAGTGAAAGTTTCGGATTCCTGGAGTGGCAGGGTGGCGACCCGTATGTAGCCCAGATCAGTGATATGCCTTACCACTCGATAGTGGGGATAGGCGATACCATAGTCACAACAGGTTTCTCTTCAGTTTTTCCTGAGAATATCCCCGTAGGAAAGGTGGCCGGCGTAGAGAGGTCAAGCAACGGTTATACACTTAAGGTCAAGGTCAATCTGGCTATTGACATATCAGACCTGAGGTGGGTTTACGTACACTCAAGCACCCGTGATGCTGAGATAGACGGTTTGTATAAACAGATAAAATAGTATAGATGGGTTCAGTACCGTTCACACGAAGATTATTGACGCTGCTTCTGCTTGCCGCGTTGCAGGTACTGTTCCTGAACAGGATATGCCTGTTCGGTTACGTCACGCCGTTGTTCTATATCTGGATGATAGCCCGTTTTGACAGTTCCATGTCACGTACAGGCATTCTTACGTGGGCTTTCGTGTTGGGTCTTCTCATAGATTTGTTCTCCGCAACACCCGGATTGAATGCGGCATCGGCCACACTTTTAGCTATGTTCCAGCCGGGATTGGTGAAGCTTTTTGTTACGCTTGACCGTCATGATGTGTTCGTGCCCGGCTTTATGTCAATGGGTGGCCGGCAGTTTGCAGGTTATCTGCTGTTGCTTACGTTATTGCACCATACGGTATATTTCATATTGCGCAGTATTCCGCTGGGTGACTGGTCTGTCCTGGCATTGAAGGTGGTATTCAGTGCACTCTTGACATTCATCTTCATGCTTGTGGCTGAACGTGTGTCAGTAGCCTCCGGTCAAAAACACTCATGATACGTTGAAGAACCATAGGTTTGACAATAGGAAATTCGTAATAGGCATAATGGTAATAACCGTTGTGCTGATATATTTGATACGCCTGTTCCAGATACAGATACTTGATACCCGTTACCGTAATTCGGCCGATAACAATGCCCTCTATTACCGCACGGTCTATCCTACACGCGGTGTCATATATGACCGTAAGGGCCGTATGATTGTGGGCAACCAGCCATCATTTGATGTGATGGTGGTTACCCGAAACATAAAGGATCTGGATACCCTTGCTTTCTGCAGCACTCTCGATATAACAAGGGATTTTTTTGATAGCCGTATGGCCGATATCCGTAACCTGCGTAAGAATCCCGGTTATTCATCATACACCGAGCAGGTTTTTATGGCGCAGCTCTCCTTCAATGAGGTATCGGACTTGAGGGAGAACCTGTACCGTTTCAATGGCTTCAGCATAAACCAGCGTCAGCAACGCAAGTACAACTATGAGGCTGCTGCCCATCTGCTGGGTGATTTGGGTGAGGTATCCAAGACTGAGATAGAGAATGACGGTTGGTACACACAGGGTGACGTGATAGGCAAGCAGGGCGTTGAGAAATACTATGAGACACAGCTGCGCGGAGAGAAGGGTACTGAGATACTGCTTAAGGATGCATACGGACGTATCCAAGGCAGCTATTATGACGGCGAGTTTGACAAGGCTGCCGTTCCGGGCCGTAACCTGAGCCTGGGTCTTGACATTGAGCTGCAGATGCTTGGTGAGAAACTCATGCAGCATAAGATAGGCAGCATTGTGGCCATCGAACCCAAGACAGGTGAGATACTCTGTATGGTATCGGCGCCTTCATTCAACCCTTCAGAGCTGTCAGGCCGTCAGCGCAGTGAACACTATCAGGAACTGGCTGCCCGCCATGACAAGCCGCTGCTTAACCGCACCATACAGGGTACATATCCTCCGGGCTCCACATTCAAGACATCACAGGCGCTCACATTCCTTCAGGAGGGGATCATTGATACACGAACCCAGTATCCGTGTACGGGAGGATTTGTGTTCCGTGGCCTTAGGGTAGGATGTCATGCCCATTCATCACCTTTGTCACTCAATTTTGCCATTGCCACGTCATGTAACGGCTATTTCTGCTGGGGTTACTACTATATGATAGGTGCATATAAATACGGAACTCCCCAGAAAGCGCTTACAGTGTGGAAGGATTACATGGTCGATATGGGATTCGGTTACGCCTTAGGCGTGGACCTGCCTGGTGAGGCCCGTGGCATGATTCCCAATTCTGATTATTATGACCGTCACTATAATAAGTCCTGGAACGGCCTTACAACCATAAGCAATGCCATAGGTCAGGGTGAGGTTACGCTTACACCGTTGCAGATTGCCAATCTGGGTGCTACCATAGCCAACCGCGGGTATTACATCACTCCGCATGTGGTACGCTCAGTTGAGGGTGTTGACAGTCTGGACTCAGCCTATGTTACCCGTCACTATGTGAATGTTGACAAGAAAAATTATGAGATAGTGGTTAAGGGTATGCGTCAGTCGGTCATTGATGGTACCTGCCGTTCGGCCGATAATGATAATTATTTGGTGTGCGGTAAGACAGGAACGGCGCAGAACCGTGGCAAAGACCATTCTGTATTTATGGGATTTGCTCCTATGGATGATCCGCAGATAGCCATTGCGGTCTATGTTGAGAACGGCGGGTTCGGTGCCACATATGGTGTGCCTATCGGCGCTCTCATGATGGAACAATACATAACCGGCGGCTTATCAGAAGAAAGCAAGGAGAAGGTTGAACTCTATTCAAACAGAGTCATTGATTATGGAGAGGAGGAACGCTAATATACGTGGCAGGATTGACTGGCTCACTGTTTTGCTGGTGGTGACCATAATGGTATGCGGTTGGTTCAGTATCTGCGGAGCCAGTGCAGACCTGGAGAATCCTGACCTGTTCTCTTTTGCCACCCGTCCGGGTAAGCAGATGGTATGGATACTATGCTCCTTTGCCGTAGGTGCCATGGTGATGTTCATGAGCCAGAACTTCCTTAACTCATACGCCTATATCATTTACGGCCTGCTGCTGTTGCTGCTGCTTGTCACAATCTTTGTGGCGGGTGATACAAAGGGCTCCCATTCGTGGCTGAATCTGGGGCCTGTAAAACTTCAGCCGGCTGAGTTTGCCAAGTTTGCCACTGCGCTGGCGCTTGCCAAGTTCGTTGACAGGTTTGACTTCAATCCCGCATCATTTAAGGATGTACTCAAGGCATGTGCCATATTCCTGGTACCCATGTTACTGATAATATGCCAGAATGAGACAGGCTCTGCATTGGTCTATGTGGCGTTCCTGCTTGTGATGTATCGTGAAGGAATGACAGGAAGCGTATTGCTGGTAGGGTTCTGTGCCATCCTCTTCTTTATCCTTGAGATCAAGTTCAGCCCTGTAAACTTTGGCAGTCAGCCGTTCCAGTTGGGAACATGGCTTGTCCTTACCATCATCCAGCTTATTGAGAGCTGGATGATATGGATCATGTCCCGTAACCGCAGTCTGTCACTTACGGTGTTGGGGCTGGGTACCGGAGGTATGCTTATAGGTCTGGCCCTCTCTCTTTCAGTTATACCGTTCAAGGTTACATGGCTTCAGACCGCCCTGATCATTGTAACAAGCGTGTTCATTATATTCAGGTCTTTCAAGGATATTGCCCGCCGTTATATCCTGGTGGCACTTTTCGGAATAGGTTCTGTATGCTATCTGTTCTCTGTTGATTATGCCTTCAATGAGATCTTGCAGCCTCACCAGCGCACCCGTATCAATGTGATTCTGGGT
This sequence comes from uncultured Bacteroidales bacterium, assembly GCA_902774275.1. Taxonomy (GTDB): domain Bacteria; phylum Bacteroidota; class Bacteroidia; order Bacteroidales; family Bacteroidaceae; genus Colenecus. The sequence goes on along the minus strand of CACYHN010000001.1, from coordinate 9,913 downwards.
CTGGAGGATGATCCCAAGGGAGCAGGCTACAATGTGAACCAGTCTTTGATAGCCATCGGCTCAGGCGGCCTTACCGGAAAGGGGTTCATGAAAGGTACTCAAACCAAGTTGAAGTTTGTTCCGGAACAGGATACTGACTTTATCTTCTGTACCGTGGGTGAGGAGCAGGGATTCAAGGGCTCTGTCTTTGTGCTGCTGCTTTATCTCAGCCTGTTGTTGCGCCTGATTGTGCTTGCCGAGCGGCAATCGTCCGTATTCGGCCGCGTCTATGGCTACTCCGTGGCTTGCATCCTATTCTTCCACCTATTTATAAATATAGGTATGGTTCTGGGAATCACCCCAGTAATAGGCATCCCGCTCCCCTTCTTCAGCTACGGAGGCTCCTCCCTCTGGGGCTTCACCATCCTATTGTCAGTGTTCCTTCGTATTGACTGCGAAAGAACCACCTCCTACTAAACTTCCTAAGTGAGCAGGGGCACAAAAGGGACGGTTCTTTTTGTGCCCCTGTGATAATATACCTAAGTTTTGTAAGAGGGGCACAAAAAGAACCGTCCCTTTTGTGCCCCTTTGGGTCATTGCTGAGGCTTGGGGCGATTGTGGTGCTTTTTCTTTTTTTTCTTCTTGTCAAAGCGGGAGAGATCGCCATCGGTGAGGATGTCGTTCTCTATGCGGGAATCGGTGTGGACAGCGTTCTCATCCAAGCTCAGGGGTTTCTGTCCCTTGCGGTTCATTGCTATGATTTCAAGGGCGCGGGCGGGAGTGATGGTCTCCACGTTGGCGGCAAAGACCTTGTCAGTAGAGTAGGAGAGCTGTCCGTTCAGGATATCGGCCTTGAAGAAATAGTAGGTGCTGTCCTTGGTCTCCAACGGAATGTCGCGTGAGGGGAATCCCTTCTGAGCCTCCACGTAGGCATCGACCTCATAGTTGAGGCAGCACTTGAGCTTGGCGCACTGGCCGGCCAGTTTCTGCGGGTTCATGGAGAGGTCCTGGAATCGGGCGGCACCGGTGGAGACTGATACAAAGCTGGTCATCCAGGTGGTGCAGCAGAGCTCGCGTCCGCAAGGGCCGATGCCACCTATGCGGCCTGCCTCCTGGCGTGCGCCTATCTGCTTCATCTCAATACGTACGTGGAAGGCATCGGCCAAAACCTTGATGAGCTGACGGAAGTCAACGCGGCCATCGGCAATATAGTAGAAGATGGCCTTGAGTCCGTCACCCTGATACTCCACATCGCCAATCTTCATCTCCAGACCCAGGTCCTTGGCAATCTGGCGGGAGCGTATCATAGTGTCATGCTCGCGTGCCTTGGCCTCAGCATACTTCTCCATATCCACCTCACGTGCCTTGCGATAGATGCGCTTTATCTCTATGTCGGGGCGTAGGTTGGCCTTCTTCATCTGGAGCTTGACCAGACGTCCGGTCATGGTTACGGTACCTATGTCATGACCGAGATTGGACTCAACGGCCACGATATCGCCTTTCTCAAGCGGAATGTTATTGGAGTTAATGAAGAATCCCTTGCGGGTGTTCTTGAACTGAACCTCAACATATTCGCAGTCATCGGCTCCGGGTACGCCTGCCAGGTAATCAAAGGAGTGCAGTTGGCCCATGCCCTTGCCGCAACCCTTGCAGCAGATACCGCCGCTGCCGTTATTGAGTATGAAATCCTGATCCATATTAGAATCTATTTAAGTTTGTTTCCATAAATATCTTACACTCTCTTTTTTCCTCTGTTTTCATTGTTCCTCAGTCAAAATGGACCTCCATTATTCCCTCAAAACAATAAAACCGGAGGAAAAAATAGAGTATAATCTTCTTCATGGAACAAATTTAAACAGATTCTATTGTTTCATTAGCATGATGGTCTTGAGTGACAGGTCAAAGAAAACCATCTTGGAATTAACGTTCTGTTCTATATCTCTTTGTGCATCGGACAGTACATCCATGAGTCCGATGATATTGTTCTCATTCACGAACGGGGCAAACCTTACGGAGAACTGCTGCTCCTGTTCTGTAAGATAGTTGAGTTCCGGCTGGTGGAAATTGCAGATAAAGTTCTCCCTGATCATGCGCTGACAATACGCCAGGAAACGTTTCTGCCATTCACGTCCGCCACCTGCAACGTCATCTGACCATCGTTTCAGATCCTTGAGCCTGCGTCCGTAGGATAGGCGCATCAGCTTGGTGAAATAATCAAAGAACTCCTCACTCTCTGCATTTACTCGCAGTGTGCTCAAGGCCTTGAGCCAGCTGCCTCCGCTGAAATGGGCTATCTTGGCGGCTGTATCCGGGTCAAGCTGATATCCAGGGCCTGTAAGCCGTTCTTGGATTATCTGCTCAGGTATGCGCTTGAAGTCTATGCGTTGGGTGCGGCTCAGTATGGTCTCCAGCATCTGCTCCGGAGCATCGGTTGTAAGAATGAAGACTGTTCCGGCAGGCGGCTCCTCAAGCAGTTTGAGCAGCGAGTTGGCGCACTGCTGGTTCATCTTTTCAGCATGCCAGATGATCATGATCTTGTAGCCGCCCTCAACAGATTTGAGTGCCAGCTTGGACATGATCTGCTCACTCTCGGTCACGAATATGCTGGCCTGCTTGTTCTCTGCATCGATGTCGCTGAGCCACTCCTCAAACCCGAAATATTGCCGTTCCAGTACAGTTTCACGCCAGGTACTGATTTCATCATCCGATACGGTGGAGCGCCCTGCAGTCTTGCTCTTGTTTATCACAGGGAACACAAAATGCAGGTCAGGATGTACCAGCTTGTTCATCTTTACGCACGATGGGCACGTACCGCAGGATTCCTGCGCCTGGCCTTTGTCGCGGCAGAGCAGATAGCGTGCAAACGCAATAGCCGTCTGCAGCTTACCTACACCTTCAGGACCACAGAACAGCATTGCGTGGGGCACAGTTCCGGCCTGAGCGTCCTTTACGAGCCGCTCTATTACCTCCTGCTGTCCGATTATGTCCTTAAAATACATGACTGTTTTTAAATTGAGAATTGAGAATTGAAAATTGAAAATTAGCCATCCGGTGCGTAATACGCAGGTTCAAGGTATTAATTCTCAATTCTCAATTTTCAATTAAAGTATTTTGCAACCTGTGCAGGGCTTCAACTGCTTGAAGAAATCGTTGCCCTTATCGTCAACCAGGATAAAGGCCGGGAAGTCCTCAACTTCAATCTTCCAAATGGCCTCCATGCCAAGCTCCGGATACTCAACGCACTCAATTGACTTGATGTTGTTCTGAGCCAGGATGGCAGCGGGGCCGCCAATTGAACCCAGGTAGAATCCGCCGTGCTTCTTGCAGGCATCGGTAACAGCCTGTGAACGGTTACCCTTGGCCAGCATGATCATTGAACCACCGTTATCCTGGAACTCATCTACGTAGGGATCCATACGTCCGGCAGTGGTGGGACCCATTGATCCGCAAGCCATTCCGGCCGGAGTCTTGGCGGGACCTGCGTAGTAGATGGGGTGCTCCTTGAGATACTGAGGCATAGGCTCACCTGCATCAAGACGTGCCTTGATCTTGGCGTGTGCTATGTCACGACCTACTATGATTGTGCCGTTAAGGCTAAGGCGTGTGCTTACAGGATACTGTGAGAGCTGCTTGCAGACCTCAGCCATGGGGCGGTTCAGGTCAACCTTTACGGCATCGCCTTCACCTGCCTGACGCAGTTCCTCAGGAATCAGCTCGTATGGTTTGTCATCCATCTTCTCAATCCAGATACCGTCTTTGTTGATCTTGGCCTTGATGTTACGGTCAGCAGAGCAGCTTACGCCCAGACCGATGGGGCAGCTTGCACCGTGACGAGGCAGACGTATAACGCGGACATCATGAGCCATATACTTGCCGCCGAACTGTGCGCCCAGACCAATCTTGTAAGCCTCCTGCAGAAGCTGCTTCTCAAGCTCTACATCGCGGAATGCGCGGCCGGTCTCATCGCCTGTGGTGGGCAGAGAGTCATAATAGTGAGTTGATGCCAGCTTAACGGTAAGCAGGTTCTTCTCGGCACTGGTACCACCGATTACGAATGCAATGTGGTAGGGAGGGCAGGCTGCGGTACCCAGGCTCTTCATCTTCTCCACCAGGAACGGAATCAGAGTGCCGGGATTCTGGATGCGGGCCTTGGTCTCCTGATACAGGTATGTCTTGTTGGCCGATCCGCCACCTTTGGTAACCATCAGGAAACGGTACTCCATACCCTCGGTAGCCTCAATGTCAATTTGGGCGGGCAGATTGCACTTGGTGTTGACCTCGTTGTACATATCTAAGGGAGCGTTCTGGCTGTAGCGCAGGTTCTCCTCAGTATAGGTCTTGAATACGCCCTCTGAGAGTGCCTCCTCATCGCAGAATCCGGTCCATACCTGCTGGCCCTTCTCGCCGTGGATGATTGCGGTACCGGTATCCTGGCACAGAGGCAGCTTACCCTTGGCCGATACCTCGGCATTGCGCAGGAATGTAAGTGCCACGTACTTGTCATTGTCCGATGCCTCGGGGTCACGCAGTATCTTGGCCACCTGCTCGTTATGTGAACGGCGCAGCAGAAAACTTACATCGCGGAATGCGGCGTTGGCCATCTTGGTCAGGCCCTCTTTCTGAACCTTAAGGATAGGTTTGCCCTCAAACTCGCTTACGCTTACGTAATCCTTGGTGAGCAGATAGTACTCTGTCTCATCCTTGCCCAGCTGGAACATGGGCGCATACTTGAAATTTGCCATAAATCTATTTTGTTGTTTTAATTTTTAATTTTCAATTTTCAATTTTCAATTTTCAATTTTCAATTTTCAATTTTCAATTTTAACTTCGTTGACTTTTGTCGCGACTCGGGAGAACCCAAGCAAGCTTTGTCTCTCCTCTCACTGCTCCAAAAGTTCAATTTGATCCGGGTACAGAAAATCATTATACGGATATTTCTGTACATGAAGCTGCTTTACACGGTCGTAAAGCGTCTTCCTCATATTCTCAATTCCCGTCTTCTTGAGGGCCGATACAAACAGGCACTCGCCGTTAAGGCGGCCCATCCAGGTACGCTGCAGCTCCTCCATCGTGATGTTCTCACGTGTGGCGGGAGTGAGGTCATCGGCCTCTTTTTCAATCCAGGTATAGGCATCGGTCTTGTTGAAGAGTACGATGATTGGCTTCTCACCGGCGCCAAGGTCGGCCAGAGTCTTGTCAACCACCTTCATCTGGTCTTCAAAGTCGGGATGCGATATATCTACCACGTGTATGAGCAGGTCAGCCTCACGAACCTCATCAAGCGTGGATTTGAATGACTCCACCAGGTCTGTGGGTAGTTTGCGGATGAATCCTACTGTATCTGAAAGCAAAAACGGGAGGTTGTCCACAACTACCTTGCGCACGGTTGTGTCAAGTGTTGCAAAGAGTTTGTTCTCGGCAAACACATCACTCTTGGAGAGCAGGTTCATAAGGGTGGATTTGCCTACGTTGGTATATCCTACCAAAGCAACGCGGATAAGGCGGCCGCGGTTCTTGCGCATGGTGGATTTCTGGCGGTCTATATCGGCCAACTGTTCCTTGAGCCAACTTATACGCTTGGTGATGATACGGCGGTCCATCTCAAGCTGGGTCTCACCGGGACCGCGCAGACCTACCGTACCCTTACCGCCACCGGCGCCGGATCCACCGCCCTGACGTTCCAGGTGAGTCCACATTCGCTGCAGGCGGGGCAACAGATAGCGGTACTGCGCCAGCTCCACCTGTGTCTTGGCGTGGGCTGTCTGGGCACGCATGGCAAAGATGTCCAGAATAAGTGATGTGCGGTCCAGGACTTTCACGCCCAGAACGCTCTCTATGGCTGACATCTGCTTGGCTGTGAGTTCATCGTCAAAGATAGCCATACCCACCTCATTCTCCATATCCTCCATGCGCTTGATGTAGTCACGCATCTCCTCCAGCTTGCCCTTACCAACGTATGTGGCGGCCAGTGCCTGGGGTATCTTCTGCGTGAATCGGCGCATCACGCGCACTCCGGCGGTATCGGCCAGGAACTCAAGTTCGTCAAGATACTCGTTTGTCTTGCGCTCGTCCTGATCCTGCGTGATGATACCCACCAGTATCGCGGTTTCGGCCTTCTTCTCTGTTATGACTTGGAACTCTTCTTTCATTCTTCTTCGTTATCCTCTTTGTGTTTTTTGTCGGAAGCTCCGCCAAGCACAATCACAATCTCCCCCTTAGGCTCATGAGCCTTGAAATGGGCATGGACCTCTGCAAGTGTACCGCGCACGCACTCCTCATGAACCTTTGATATCTCGCGGCATACGGCTACGGGGCGCTCCGGTCCATAGGCCTCTATGAACTGCTCCAGAGCCTTGACAAGGCGGAACGGAGACTCGTAGAACACTATGGTGCGCGGCTCATCCTTGAGTGCTGCTATGCGGCTCTGGCGTCCCTTCTTTTGCGGCAGGAATCCTTCAAAAAGGAATCTGTCACAAGGCAGACCGGAGTCAATCAGCGCAGGCACGAATGCGGTTGCACCAGGCAGGCACTCCACATCGATACCCTGCTGGACACACTCACGCACCAGCATGAATCCGGGATCGGATATGCCTGGAGTACCGGCATCGCTTATAAGTGCCACAGACTCACCAGCCTGAATACGGGCCGCCATCTGGGCCGATGTCTCATGCTCGTTGAACTTGTGGTGTGACTGCAGCGGCTTATGGATGTCATAGTGCTTGAGCAGGACGGAACTGGTCCGGGTATCCTCAGCCAGAATAAGGTCCACCTCCTTAAGGATGCGTAATGCCCTCAAGGTGATGTCCTCAAGATTTCCCACCGGTGTGGGTACCAGATATAGTTTTCCTGCCATTCTCGTGTGCGCGCGTGCGTTGCAAAACACAAAAGTAGTCAAAATCCCCGTATCTCCCGCGTTTTTTAGTTATGTTTGCAAAACAGTTGTTTAACCATATCCATCAGGAGTCATATCAATAGTATGAAGTTCAGGAAAATTAAACTGTTTGTTTCTAAGGGATGGACTCTTATTATCTGTTCATTCTCAGTGGCTGTGGTGGCTCTTATGAGCTCTTGCCGCAGCAAGAAGGTTGACAAGGCTCCCGATGTGCCCGATGATAACCCATCGGAAGAGATTATGGAAGGGACTGTCATCAGCCGGACGAGTGGCCTTAATCCTATGATTGCATTGCCAAGTGATTCCAAGGCCGTAAGGGATATGATTGAAGAGTCAAATGCCCTTAAGGAGACGTTGGGCCGATGGATGAATTCAGTAGTTTACGGGCCTCCTGAAGTGATGGAGCGCCGTGCGGCTGAGAATGCGGAGATGCGCCATAAAATAGATTCCATTGATGCCAGGATCAGAAAAGAGCGTGGTAAATAAATGATTTGTTTGCTGTAAGATATGGATTGTAAGATTACGTTTGCCAAGAGATTAGTCCTTGAGGCCGGTAGAGCGGCACTGCGTACGGAGATTCTGGAGCATAAACTCACCCAGCTGTTTTGGGAGTGTACGCTGCGTTGTAACCTTAGCTGCCGCCACTGCGGAAGTGACTGCCGCAAGACTGCCGGGCTGGATGATCCTCCCATGAGTGACCTTCTGGGCGTACTGGACAGCAGTCCAAAGGATTTTGAGCGTGGCCGATGCGTAGTCATTACAACAGGCGGTGAACCTCTGGTGCGTAAAGATATAGTCCAGGTGGGTGCTGAAATCAAGAAACGCGGATATCTGTGGGGAATGGTTACCAACGGTATGCTGCTTACCCGTGAAAAGGTAAATGAACTGGTGGATACAGGCCTTGACACGATTGCCATGAGTTTTGACGGTTTTGAGCCGGAGCATAACTGGATGCGCGGCAGTGACCTGAGCTTTAAGCGTGCCGACGCAGCCATTGACTGGTTCAATGAACATAGGGGGCTTACCTGGGATCTTATCACCTGCGTAAACAAACGTAACTTTGATTATCTGGATAAATTCAAGGAGTACCTTATCAGCCGTGGCGTCAGACAGTGGCGTATCTTCACTGTGGCTCCTATGGGCCGTGCCGCCGGCGACGATGAACTGACCATATCAGATGAGCAGTATGTGCAGCTTATGAATTATATCGCTGCGGTACGCCGTGAAGGCAGGATCAAGCTGAACTACTCATGTGAAGGATTTGTAGGTCCTTATGAGGGAATAGTCCGCGACCATCTGTTTCGTTGTGTGGCCGGACTTACAGTTGCCTCAATACTTAATGACGGTTCCATATCGGGTTGTCTGAGCATACGCAGTGACTATCATCAGGGTAATATACATCAGGATAATTTCTGGGATGTCTGGGAAAACGGTTTCAAACCTTACCGCGACCGCAAATGGATGAAGACCGATGAATGCGGCAAATGCAAGGCTTGGCGATACTGCCAGGGTGGAGCAATGCACCTGCGCGGTGAAAACGGCCGCATGCTCTCCTGCAACTTCCTGAAAATCAAGAACGCAAAATGATACCAAAGGGGTCAGACCCCTTTGGTACTTTTTTTCTCAAAGAAGGACGCATTTTGTCCGTTTTACAGTTTATGATATAGAAATGGCACAAAAGGGACAGTCCCTACTGTGCCATTGCAACAGAATTGCAGCGCTTTTTTGTTGTTTTTGGATTAAGGGGGTGATACTTTTGTCCCAGGTTAAAGATAAAAATGGTATGAGATTTATCCGTCTTTCAGTAATTGTATTTTTCAGCGTTATGTGCAGAATGGTGTCTGCACAGGATGCCACGTATGTGGATTTGGGATTGAGTGTAAAGTGGAATACCGTCAATACCGGTGTTACTGCCGACAGACCGGCTGGTGATTATTACCGCTGGAATGATGCAGTGGCCATCAAGACTACCGATGGTAGCCGTATGGGCACCAAGGCTGAGTGGGAGGAACTGCGCAAATACTGCTCATGGAAATGGACCGAGCAGAATGGAATAGAGGGATATAAGGTAACAAGCAAGATAAAAGGATATACGGACCGGAGCATATTCCTTCCGGCTGCCGGCTGGCTCAATAATAGTCGTGTTGAAGCGTATAACGCATATGCTGCATATTGGAGCTCCACACCAGGAGTGCAACCGGATGGTGAAGCCGCTTACGGTTTCAACTTTAAGCTTGGAGCCGATGAATGGCACAGCGAGAACAGCTGGGCGGAACAGTCGGTTCGCATGGTAATGCCGTTGTCTGGCAAAGAGCTATCCAAAATCACTCTGGAAAAGAAGAAACTGTCAATACATCAGGGCGCAAGCACCAGGCTGGAAGTGATGATGGGAAAGCGTAATGTTAACAGCGCCTGCACCTGGAAATCCTCCGATGAAAAGGTGATAAAAGTTGTTGAGGACGGCCTTTTGGTGGCTGCAGGTCCGGGTAGTTGCAAGGTACAGGTAACTGCATACGGAAAGACAGCGGAATGCTCCGTAACTGTGACACCTCATGAGTATGAATACGTTGATCTTGGACTGAGCGTGCTGTGGGCTACATCCAATTTGGGAGCATCGGCCCCGGAAAGTTACGGTGACTATTATGCATGGGCCGAGATTGAGCCCAAGGAGTTCTTCTCCTGGAACAATTACCGTTACTGCACCTTCCAGCAGGATCAGGGTATGGATAAATATACCATTGACGGTATGTCTCATCAGGGACTTAAGGCCGACAATCTTAACCGTCTTGAGCCGACCGATGACGCAGCTACAGTAATGTTAGGTGACGGCTGGCGTATTCCTACCAACGATGAGATTGTAGAGTTGGTGAAAAACTGCACTTATGATACTGCTACCCTGAACGGTGTAGCCGGAATGCGTTTTACAAGCAATGTTCCCGGATTTGAGGGACACAGCATATTCATTCCCTATTCAGGTCAGATGAACGGCAATGAGCCTATTGAAATAGGAAAACAGTTCTCTCTCTGGACATCGATTGCAGG